>NZ_DGMV01000037.1:8393-12738 GCF_002388575.1 Marinimicrobium sp. UBA4509 | reverse complement strand
CGAACTGACCGATCGGCTCGACCAGAGCGTAAGAAGTTTTGAGAGCCGAAAAGAGTCCGCCGATGTTGAGATCCTCGACGCCCTGACGGCTCTGGTCAAGCAACTGCAATCCCTGGGGCCACCCCGGGAACTCAAGCGCGAACTGAATCATTACCTCAACCGGTTGCCCATGCGCAGCCAGAAGTTCTCCCTCTTCCCGGCTCTGCTCCAGCAGCTGGCGGACCTGCAGCAACAGGCCCTGACCCTGACCCGGGAAGCCAAGCCCGGCCTCTTGGGCCGGCTGCGGGGTGAGCGGGCGGCGGAACCGGGCTCGAATGAATCCCTGTGCGATGAGATCAATCAGGTGCTCGAAGGCCTGATGAATGCCGTGAACACCGAATATATGGGGCCAGAGACTCTGGAGGGCATGATGGTGCGCCTCAAGCAGGGCATCCCGCTGAACCAGTTGCCGGGCTTTCTTGAGGAAGTGCGGGACCTGATCATGCACTCCTGGCTGGCGGCCAACCGGGTGTTTGCCGGCTACCTCAACTCGGTCAACCGGGAGTTGGCGGAGATCGCGTCCCTGATCAACGGTGCGGCCAATAGCCAGGCCAGCCAGCGCGAGGCGGGGCGCAGCCTGTCCGAGCAGATGGCCGAGCGCTGCGACTCCCTGGCCGGGAGTGTCGAGTCCGCCCGTGATCTGGCGGAACTTAAAGGCCAGGTGGCCTCCCAGTTGGGGCAAATTCGCGAGAGTCTGAACCAATACCAGCGAGCCGAAGCCGACTCGGAGCCGCTCACCGATCAATTGGCCCAGCTTGCCTCCCGGGTCCAGCAGATGGAGCACGAAGCCGAAGAAAACCGGGAGAGCCTCCGTCGCCATCAACACAAAGCGCTGCACGATCCCCTCACGCAACTGCCCAACCGGGAAGCCTATGACGAGCGTCTGGCTCACGAGGTCAAACGCTGGGAGCGCTATGGTCACCCGCTGACCCTGGCGGTCTGCGATGTCGATCATTTCAAGCGGATCAATGATCAGTTCGGTCATCAGGCCGGCGATCGGGTACTCAAGGTGATCAGCAAAGCCATTCGTCGGCGCCTGCGGGAGGTGGACTTCTTTGGTCGCTACGGGGGCGAAGAGTTTGTGATTCTGATGCCGGAAACCCGAGCCCAGGACGCCCTGCAGGTGTTGGATGATGTGCGCGGGGCACTGGCGGATACGGCGTTCAACTATCGCAAAGAGCCCTTGCAGATCACCATCTCCCTGGGTATCTCCGAGTTCAGGGAGGGCGATACCGCCGACCAGGTGTTCGGTCGGGCCGATCAGGCGCTCTACGCGGCCAAGGCCGCGGGTCGCAATCAGTGTCAGATAGGCTAGAATGACGGATTCTGTGCCAGCCGGTTTCCGGTTGGTTATCGGCTTTTGGCCAATGAGGATGTTATGACCCTAATTGCACGGGTAGTGGTGGCGCTTGTGGCCTGGTTACCGGCGGCCGTCATCGCCTCGTCGCTCACCATCACAGTGACCGATGACGGGGGACAGCCACTGGCGGATGCGGTGGTCACCCTCTACGCCGATGACGACCGCTCGAGTACTGAGACGGCCCCCGAGGCGGTCATGGATCAGCGTGATCGCCAGTTCGTCCCCCAGGTACTGGCGGTGCGCACCGGTACCCTGGTGCGCTTTCCCAACAGTGACAACATTCGTCATCATGTGTACTCCTTTTCCCCGGCCAAGCGCTTTGAGCTCAGGCTGTACCACGGCACCACCGCTGAGCCGGTACAGTTTGATCAGCCGGGCAAGGTGGCGCTGGGCTGCAATATTCACGACGCCATGCTCGGCTACATCTATGTGGTGGACAGCGATCGGTTTGGGGTCACGGGCCCCGATGGGAAATGGACTTTCGACGCGCTGCCGGAGGGCGACCTGGAGGTGCAGATTCAACACCCGCGCCTTGCCGAGCCGTTGACCAGGACTCTCACGATCACTGGAGCGTCCCGGAGCGAGACGATTGCGCTGGATGGGTTACAACCCGACCCCCGTCAGCAAGCGCCACAAACCGATCTCGAGCGGTTGTTTGACCGTTAAGGCCAGGGGCTGATCTGATGCGCACTAGCTACCTCGCCAAAGTCCTGTTACTGCTGCTCGGTCTGGTCCTACTGGTCGAGCTGTCCTCCTATACCGCCACCCGACTGGTGGTACGCGACACCGTGACCGACAATGCCCGCCGCGAGTTGCAGCGTGGTGGCGAAGTGTTCGCCGAGTTGATCCAGGCCCGGGCGGAACAGTTGTCCCTGTCGGCGGAGGTGCTCACCGACGACTTCGGCTTCAAGGAGGCAGTGGCGGTGGCCGATGCCCCCACCCTGGTGTCCGCCCTGGAGAACCACGCCGCCCGGATCAATGCCGATATCGCTCTGGTAGCCGATCAGCAGGGCGACCTGGTGGCCAGCACCCAGCCTTTATCCGAGGCCAGTTGGAGCTATCTGCGGCGGTACACCCAGGTACAGGAAGCTCGGACCCAACAGCGCTCACTGATGATTGATGGCCGCCCTTACCAGTTTGTCATCTCCGATGTACGCGCCCCCTTACCCCTGGGTGTGGCGGGCCTGGGCTTTGAAATCGACAACCGGCTGACGGAAACCCTCAAGCGCCTGACCGGTCTGGAAATCTCCTTTGTCAGCCTGGAGGAGGACGGGGCCCGCTATCTGAGCGGCACACTGCCTGGCTCGCAGCGACAGGCATTGCTGGGCTGGTTGAGTGAAAGCTCACCGGCGACCGAAACGGTCATTGCCACCGAGCAACACATGACCCTCATGCTGCCAGTGGCGGAGCAACCCACGCCCTTGGCGGCGGTGCTGCAGGTACCACTGGAACAGGTCATGGCGCCCTTTGCCCGGCTCAACGGCCAACTGCTGTGGATCGCCCTGGGCTTCTCCATCATTGCCGCGCTGCTGGCGGTATTGCTTGCGCGCAGCGTCACCCAGCCGGTGAGCGCGCTGGCCAACGTGGCCCGCCGTATCGCGGGGGGTTACTACGACACGCCGGTGCCGGTGCGCTCCCGGGATGAGCTCGGGGAGCTGGCCCAGGGATTCACCCGGATGCAGAGCGCCATCGCCGAACGCGAGCAACAGATTCTGTATCAGGCCCGGCACGATCAGCTCACCGGCCTGATCAATCGCAGTCAGCTGTTTCCGGAGCTGGAGTCCGCGATAGAAAAAGCCACCTGGTCCGAACAGCGCTTTACCCTGATGGTGCTGGATATTGACAACTTCACCCGGGTGAACGATGCCCTGAGCCCGGAAATGGGCGACCGGGTATTGGCCGAAGTGGGGCGGCGCCTGCTCGATCAGGCCGGCCCGGACGATCGGGTCGCACGCCTGGGCAGCGATGAATTCGCCCTGATGTTCTGGCAGGTCGGCGAGGACGAGGTGCAGACTCGGGCGGAGGCGTTGCTGGAAGGCTTTGCCGACAATATCCAGTTGGACGACCTGCATCTGGGAGTCGACATCAACCTCGGGGTGGTGCTCTATCCGGACGATGGTGACCAGCCTGAGACGCTCCTGCGCCGAGCCAACCTGGCCCTCAATCAGGGCCGCCTGGAACAACAGCGCATTACCCGATATGAAACGGGCTGGGACGAATCCCATCTGCGCCGGTTGGCGCTGTTTGGTGAATTCCGCCAGGCGTTGGAAGACTCGCAGTTGGACGTCTATTACCAACCCAAACTCTGGCTGGACGACAGCGGCACTCTGGGCGCCGAGGCCCTAGTGCGTTGGCGGCACCCGGAGATGGGCATGATCAACCCGGAGGAGTTTGTTGCGGTGGCCGAAAGCACCGGACAGATTGGCCTGCTCACCCGCTGGGTACTGCGCCGGGCCATCACCCAGGCCGCCAACTGGTCGGTGCCGGCGCACCTGTCGGTCAACCTCTCGGCACTGGATCTGCTCGATGATGACCTGCCCGACATTGTCGGCGGCCTGCTGAGCGAGACCGAATTGTCTCCCGAGCGCTTGTGTCTGGAAATTACCGAGAGTGCCATCATGCGCGAGGCCGACAAGAGCCTGCACAACCTGGAGCGGTTGCGGGCCCAGGGCATCAGCCTGTCGATTGATGACTTCGGCACCGGCTATTCCTCCCTATCGCAGTTGAAAAAGCTGCCGGTCTCGGAGCTGAAAATCGACAAATCCTTTATTCTCAACCTGGACCAGAGTGAGGATGACCAGTTGATTGTCCGCTCCACCATCGACCTTGGTCACACCCTGGGCCTGACCGTCACCGCCGAAGGGGTGGAGAACCAGGCGATCGAGAAGCTACTGGTAGCTTTGGGCTGCGACCGGGTTCAGGGTTTTTATTACAGCAAACCGCTGC
>NZ_DGMV01000037.1:5788-8293 GCF_002388575.1 Marinimicrobium sp. UBA4509 | reverse complement strand
TACAGCAAACCGCTGCCTCACCGGGACTTCCTCGACTGGTTGTCCGGTGCCGAGCGTCTGGAGGTCAACGCGTGAGAGTTCGCTACTGTGTACTGCTACTGATCGCCCTGTGCGGAACCGCCGGCGCGGACAGCCAGCGTAGCCAGCTGTTGGCCACCGGTGGCGCCACCACCCTGGAAGGAGCCGCCGGCGGCGGGATTGTACCCATGGCGGTGCTCTCCGGTTACGGCACCCGGGAAGAGCAGGGCGGCACGGTAACGGCCAGTCACGTCAGCACCGGCGACTATTCGTTGTCGGTGCTCGGGGCGAGCTGGAGCTGGCGCAACCGGATTGAGCTGTCCCTGGCCGAGCAGCGTCTGAGCCACCAGCCTCTGTCCGAACGATTGGGGGTCGGGCCCTCGAGCATCCGCCAGCGCGTTTTCGGGGCCAAAGTACGTCTCCTGGGTGACCTGATTTACACCCGATGGCCCCAGGTGAGTCTCGGTGTACAACACAAGCAAAACCGGGACTTTTTTGTGCCCTCCGCGGCGGGAGCCCGGGATGATTCGGGCACCGATGTATACCTGAGCGCGACCAAACTGTTGCTCGGCGGCCTGGCCGGTCGCAACCTGCTGCTCAATGCCACCGCCCGGCACAGCAAGGCGAACCAACTGGGGTTGGTGGGCTTTGGCGGCGACCGCAATAACGACGCCGAGTGGCTGGCCGAAGCCTCCGCCGGGGTATTCCTTAACCGCCATTGGTTGCTCGGCGCCGAGTACCGGCAAAAGCCCGACAACCTCTCGTTCATCCGTGAAGACGACTGGCAGACCGCCTTTGTCGGCTGGTTTCCCAACAAGCAGGTCGCGGTTGTGGGTGCCTACGTCGATCTCGGTGAAGTGGCCAGCTTTCCCGACCAGACCGGCTGGTATCTGTCCGTCCAGGGGAGTTTCTGATGCGAGTGTCTTTATTAGCGCTGGTGCTTTTCCTAAGCGCCTGCACCTCAACCGGCGGTGACCGAACGCTCTACCAGGCCCTCGGTGGCGCTGAAGGCGTGGATGCCATTGTTTACGACCTGATCGTGCGCATCGCCGACGACGAGCGGGTGGTGGACCGTTTTCACAACGTGGATATCAATCGCTTCAAGACTGGGCTGGAAACCTATATCTGCAGCGTCGCCGACGGCCCCTGCGACTACACCGGCGATTCCATGCGGGTGGTCCACGCCGGCCATCAGTACACCGATACCGAGTTCAATACCATCGTCGAGTTGTTGATCGAGGCGATGGAAGCGCAGGGGGTGGCGACGCCGACCCAGAACCGCCTGCTGGCCCGCCTGGCCCAGGACTACGAAGACGTGGTCTATCACTGACGGCGGCCGAACCGGCGATTGCGCTCCGGCCAGGAAGTGTTATAACGTAACATTTTCACGAATGAGCAGGAGCGCGATCACGCCATGACCACCGCCGTGCCCACCAATATCATCACCGGCTTTCTGGGGGTGGGTAAAACCACCGCTATTCAGCACCTGTTGCGCCACAAACCGACCGGGGAAACCTGGGCGGTGTTGGTCAATGAGTTTGGTGAAGTTGGAATTGATGGTGCCCTGCTGCGCGACGGCGGCGCGAGAGTGCGGGAAGTGCCCGGCGGTTGCATCTGCTGCGTGGCGGGACTGCCCATGACCGTGGCGCTCAATCAACTGTTAGGGCGGGAGCGCCCGGACCGGCTGTTGATAGAACCCACTGGTCTGGGACATCCGGCGCAGATCATGTCGACACTGACCGGCCCCTTTTACCAGCAGGTACTGGACGTACGGGCGACGGTGACGCTGGTGGACCCGCGTAAGCTGGCCGACAGCCGCTACACCGACAACGAACACTTTCAGGATCAGATCGCCATCGCCGATGTACTGATCGCCAACAAACAGGATCTGTGCGCGCAGTCCGATTGGACGCGATGGGAGGCACTGGCGGCTGGGGCGTCACCGCCCAAGGCCTTGGTCGAGCGGGTGGGTCAGGGCGCCATTGATCCCGCCTGGTTGGACTGCCCGCGTTCGGGGCGGCCGTTACACCACCCGCACCTTCACCAGAACAACCCTCTGAAGGCGCCCACCGCGCCAGTGGAAACCCTGGCCTTTTTACCGGACGGCGAAGTCATGGCCCGGCGAGTCAATCAGGGCCAAGGGCACTTCAGCGTAGGCTGGGTGTTCACCCCGGACTGGGAATTCGACTATGACCGCCTGTTCAGTTGGCTCAATGGCTTGAGCGTTGCGCGGGTCAAAGCGGTGATGATTACCGGGGACGGTATATTCAGTTTCAACGGTCAGGACGACGTGGTCAGCGTCAGCGAACTGGACGAAACCCCGGACAGCCGCATTGAGTTGATTGATGATAAGCCGATTGATGCGGATGACGTTGAGCGTATTCTCTTAGAATTGGTTGTGGCTGCTTAAGCTTGGGCAACGGCGGGTGCGCTTCGCTTACCGCGCCCTACGCGACCTGTCATGGGTTGCGTAGGGCGGATAAGGGC
>NZ_DGMV01000037.1:1191-5670 GCF_002388575.1 Marinimicrobium sp. UBA4509 | reverse complement strand
AGGGCGAAGCCCGCATCCGCCGTAACCCAAGCCGCCCGCACCCGCCGTAACCCAAACGCTCAACGCGCACACCAACTACTCGGTGTACTCCACAATCTCCGCCGCGTCCATCGAATACACCGACAGCGCCATATCATTCTCGGTGCGCTCAAGCTTCAGGGTCCCGGACACCCAAAAAGGCGTGTACAGTGCATCGAGCTGGAAACCCTCCGGGTAGCTCACGAAAATGATCTGATTGGGCGGTGGGGGCGGCACATGAATGCAGGCGCCGTAATACGGCACCAGAAAGAACTCGCGGATGTTCATCTCGTCGTCGAACTCCAGCGGCACGATAAACCCAGGCAGGCGGATCTCGGTGTTGTCGAATTCCGGGCGGGTGTTGGTGGACACCAGAGCGTCTTCCCAGGTGCGGCCACCCTCACTGGCGGTGTCGCCCATGGCCTGGGCGATGGCATTTTCGACCTCGCCGGCCAGATCCCGATCCTGTGGGCGAAGCGACTGGTTGGCGGGGTCTTCCGCCAGCTCCTCATCGCTCAGGTCGCCGTGATCGACGGTGGGCATGGTTTCGAGCAGGCGCAGATCCTCCTCCGGCATCAAGTCGGTCCACTCGATGGTTTTCGGGGAATCCGCGAACGAATTGAGAGTCCATAGGACACCGAATATCAATGCCGCGCTCAGGTACCGGGGACGACGCATCTTCTAACAACTCCAACAACAGCTTTCAGGATTATGGACACTGACCACAAAAACACCCCAATGACTCCGGCCATCGCCCTGCGTGATGTGCAATTTGCCTGGCCCGGACAAAACACGCCCGTACTGGATATTCCGGACTTCAGTCTGGCGCCCGGTGAGCGCCTGTTTCTGTACGGTCCCTCGGGCGCGGGAAAAACCAGCCTGCTCAACCTGCTGGCGGGCATTGTCCTGCCACAGCGGGGCGAGGTAACCCTGCTCGGGCAGTCGATGGCCGCCCTCAGCGGTCGCCAGCGGGACCGGTTCCGGGCCCGACACATCGGGGTGGTGTTTCAACAGTTTAACCTGATTCCCTACCTGACCGTGTTGGCCAATGTGTGTCTGGCCGCGCATTTCGCCCGCCGCACACCGGAGGACGGCACCCCGGCGACCCCATCGGACGTCCGTAATCACGCCCGGGAACTGCTTTGTGCCCTGGGTTTACCCCCGGAAATCGCGGAACAGCCGGCCAGCACCCTGAGTGTCGGACAACAGCAGCGGGTGGCGGTGGCTCGGGCCCTGATTACCCGTCCGGAGATTCTGCTTGCCGACGAACCCAGCTCGGCTCTGGACAGTGACCACCGGGACGCCTTTATGGAGGTGATGCTCCGCCAGGTGGCCGACACCGGCAGCACCCTGATATTTGTCAGCCACGATCGCTCCCTGGCGACCGCGTTCGACCACCAGCAGGATCTGCGCGAGCTGTCCCGGGTATCCATCGGGGAGGAGCTTTGAGATGTTGACTCAGATTGCCCGCGCCAGTCTCTGGAACCGTCGTACCACCGTGGCATTGACGCTATTGGCCCTGAGTATCGGTGTCGCGCTGCTTCTGGGGATCGATCATTTGCGCCATCAGGCCAAGGACAGCTTCCGGCAGACCCTCTCCGGTACCGATCTGATTGTGGGGCCACGAGGAGGCCAGACCAACCTGCTGCTCTATTCGGTGTTTCAAATGGGGCAACCCGGCACCAGCTTGAGCCCGGACGCGTTTGAGCGCCTGGCGCACCACCCGATGGTGGACTGGGCGGTGCCGATCGCTCTGGGCGACGCGGTCCAGGGCTTCCCGGTGTTTGCGACTCACTGGTCCTACTTTGAGCGTTACCGCTATGGCCAGGACCAGCCTCTGGTGTTTGCCGAGGGCCGGCCTTTTGCCGCCCACAGCGATGATCAAGTGGTCCTGGGCGCCGCGGCCGCCCGCGAGCTGGGTTACTGGCTAGGGGATTCGCTGGTGGTGGCCCACGGCAGTGCCGGGGTGAGCTTCACCCACCACGATGATCATCCCATGACCGTAGTGGGCATTCTTGAACCCACCGGTACGCCCGCAGATCGGCGGGTGCATATGACGCTGTTGGCCATGGAGAGCCTGCATGGGGGTGAAGTTCACGACGCCCACCATAATCACGCTGACCATGGCGCTGAAAGCCATGAAGAGCCGCATGATGACGGTCATTCTGGTCAGAATCACCACGACCACGACCACGACCACGACCACGACCACGACCACGGTGATCATGAGCATCACAGCGCCGGCCATGGTGGGGCGCTTGAGCCGGCGCCGGGCAATATCAATGCGGTGCTTCTGGGCCTGAAAAGCCGGCCCATGGTCTTCGCCCTTCAGCGGGAACTGAACACCACCCGGAATGAACCCATGACCGCGATCCTCCCCGGCGTGGCGCTGACGGAGCTCTGGCAACTGCTGGCGGTGGCGGAGAACCTGCTGTATCTGATCAGCTTCCTGGTGTTGCTGGCGACGCTGGCGGGGATGATGACCATGCTGCTGGCGTCCATGGGGGAGCGACGAAGGGAGCTGGCGATACTGCGCACGGTCGGTGCCAGCGGCCTGACGCTGGTGCTGCTGATCGAGCTGGAGGTTGCTCTGATCACTCTGCTCAGTCTGGTGCTTGGAACCCTGTTGTTGATGGCGGGATTGGCGATCGCCCAGCCCTGGCTGGCCAGTGAGTTCGGCTTGTTTATCGCGATTAATCCGATGAGCGCACAGACCGCGTATCTAATGCTGGGCATACTGGGGCTGGCCCTGGTGATGGGGCTGGTGCCGGCGCTGGCCGCTTATCGGCGCGCCCTGGCGGCGGGGTTGAACCCCCGCCAGTAAGCCCGCCCGGCCAGGTACAAAATTGTCCCCAAGGGGATCGCAAATTACGCTATTGTTAGGACTGTGTGGGCCGGAGTTCGAGCCCGACGTTGGAGAATAAGGGAGAAGGTTATGGTTTTGCTGTCCATTGTAGTGCTGTTGGTGGTTATCGGTGTGGTCATCTACCGGCGCATTCCGCTGCCGTTGGGCTCCGCTGCGGTGGCCCTGACCTGGTATCTGTTGGGGTATCTGACTCCGGCCTTCTGGTCTCTGTGGCTGGTGGTACCACTGGCGGCGGTTCTCCTGATTCTCAACGTTCCGGCTCTGCGCCGCCCCGTGTTGTCCAAGCCGGTGTTCCAGGTGCTGGGCAAAGCCATGCCGAGCATGAGCACCACCGAGCGTGAAGCGCTGGAGGCGGGCACCACCTGGTGGGAAAAAGACCTGTTCAGCGGCCGGCCCGACTGGCACGAATTCGCGCAGATCGGTTTGCCCCAACTGACCCAGGAAGAGCAAAGCTTCCTCGATAATGAAGTGGAAGAGCTCTGCGCCATGCTCGATGAGTTCGACATCCACCATCATCGGAAGGATCTGCCCGAAGAGGCCTGGCAGTTCCTGAAAGACAAGGGCTTCCTGGGCCTGATCATCCCCAAGGAGTTTGGTGGTAGAGACTTTGGGCCCTACGCCCAGAGCCGGATCATGAGCAAGATCGCCAGCCGCTCCGGCACCACCGCCGTGACCGCCATGGTGCCCAACTCTCTGGGCCCCGGTGAGCTGTTGATGAAATACGGCACCGACGAACAGAAACAGCGCTGGCTCCCCGGGCTGGCCAACGGGACCGAAATCCCCTGCTTTGGCCTGACCGGGCCGGAAGCGGGCTCCGATGCCGGCTCCATTCCTGATGTGGGGATCGTCTGCAAAGGCGAGTTTGAAGGCCAGGAAGTGCTGGGTCTCAAGCTGACTTTCAGCAAGCGCTGGATCACCCTTGCGCCGGTGGCCACCGTGGTGGGCCTGGCGTTCAAACTGCACGACCCAGACGGCCTGCTGGGTGACTCCAGCAAATCCGACTACGGCATTACCTGTGCCCTGTTACCCGCCAACCATCCGGGTGTGGAAATCGGCAAACGCCACCATCCCGGCTCGCCCTTTATGAACGGCCCGATCAAGGGTCAGGACGTGTTCATTCCCGTGGACTGGATCATTGGTGGTGCGCCCATGGCCGGCAAGGGTTGGCGGATGCTGATTGAGTGTCTCGGTGCCGGGCGCGGCATCTCGCTGCCGGCGCTGGCCACCGCCAGCGGGGAAATGCTCTATCGCACGGTGGGGGCCTACGCCCGCATCCGTCGCCAGTTCAATACCGAAGTGGGCAAGTTTGAAGGGGTGCAGGAAGCGACGGCGGACATTGCCAGTTGCGCCTACACCATGGAAGCCTTCCGCCAGATGGTCACCAAAGGGCTGGAAACCGGTTCGCCCTCGGTGATGACCGCCATGGCCAAGTACCATGCCACCGAAATGATGCGCCGGGTGGTCAATCACAGCATGGACGTCGTGGGTGGTCGCGCCATCCAGCACGGCCCGCGCAACTTCCTGGCGTTGCCCTATCAGAGTGTGCCGGTGGCCATCACCGTGGAGGGGGCAAACATTCTGACCCGCTCGCTGAT
>NZ_DGMV01000037.1:405-1093 GCF_002388575.1 Marinimicrobium sp. UBA4509 | reverse complement strand
CTGATGATCTTCGGCCAGGGCGCCATGCGCTGTCACCCTTACCTGTTCGATGAGCTTCAGGCCATTCAGGCTCCGGATCAGGAGCAGGGGCTGAAAGATTTCGACAAGCTTTTTATCCGGCACATGGGGCACCTGTTCAGCAACCTGTTGCGGGTCAAACTGTTTGGCATTACCCGCGCCCGATTCAGCGGGGTGCCGGAAAACGCCAACGAGTTCAGTCGCCGCTGGTACCAGCGCATCAATCTGTTGAGTGCCGGCCTCGCGGTCACCTCGGATATGGCTCTGGGCATTCTCGGTGGCGACCTGAAGCGCCGCGAGCTGCTGTCTGCCCGACTGGGTGATGTGCACAGCCAGCTGTTTATCGCCTGTGCCATTCTGAAGTTCCACTCCGCCCATGCCCGCACTGATGAGGAAGATGCGCACGCGGAGTACGCACTGCGTCACGCCCTCTACACCGCTCAGGAAGCGCTGTACGATTTCTATCGCAACTTCCCGAAGCGCACCATGGCCTGCGCCCTCAAGTGGATGGTATTCCCCCTCGGCCGGGTGCTCACCAAGCCCGACGACAACGCCATCCGCACGCTCGGCGGCTTGATCCTGGAAGACAACCCGGTGCGCAAAGCCTTCCGCCCGTTTGTGTACGAAAACGATAAGGCCGACGACCCCATTGGCCGGGTGGAAACCACCT
>NZ_DGMV01000037.1:0-280 GCF_002388575.1 Marinimicrobium sp. UBA4509 | reverse complement strand
CATTGGCCGGGTGGAAACCACCTACCAGATGTTGCTCTCACTGGAGCCCACCTGGAGCACCTTTGTTCGCGCCCAGGCGAAAGGGGAGCTGACCGGGGAAACTCTGGATGAGCGCCTGGAGGACGCCGCCACGAAAGGCCTGATCCGCAACGAGGATATCGCCCGGCTCAAAGAGTACGATGCAAAACGCTACGATTGCCTGCTCACCGACGCGTTCGATAAGCTTTAGGAACTCGAAGCAGGTTTCGTGGATTACATGCGGCGGATGCGCTTCGCTCCG
>NZ_DGMV01000064.1:92935-96282 GCF_002388575.1 Marinimicrobium sp. UBA4509 | reverse complement strand
AGGCCTCTAGACGAAGGGGACCCGGACCTCCCTGAGCGCTGTATGCCGTGGCATTACCCTCAGAAAGTGGAGCGCATTCTAGGGAGCGGACCGGCACCTGTCAACACTTTTTTCGAATTATTCGACCGGGAAAACAACCACTTAGCGACGCCCCTCTTTCAGCCCTCCCGATCATTAGTGCTATACTGCCGTTTTTACGCCAAATTCCCCATTCGACCCGATAAACTTCGAATCAATAACAGCGGCGGCCTATGTCCTCTTTAATAATTGCCAGCATTATTTTCGCCTTGCTCATTGTGCTGGTGGGGTACGCCTTCATTGCCCAGACGCTGGAAAAACGCAAAAAACGACGCCAACGCCTACTGACTGCCCTCAAGCATCGTCAGCGCAATTTCAAATACATGGTTTCCGGGTTCCCCGAGGGCCTACTGACCAAAGACCTGACCCTGATCATTTATCGCGCCCTGCTCGATGCCTGCGAACAACTCAGCCGCCTGGAACCTCGGGAGCCGGGGCACATGGAGGACTTCACCTTCTACTCCGGCGAGCTCGAAGCGCTCAAACACCGCACCCCGTCCGAGCGCCCTCGTCCGGCCTCCGCTGAGCAAGCCGTCGAGATCAAGCGGCTTCTACAGGAGCTGTACCGCTTTATTGCCCACCAGACCGAACGCGGCAATATCGGTCAGGCTCAGGGACAAACCTATAAGGACCAGGTCAAGCGCCTGGCGCTGCTGGTCTCCGTGGATGCCCATGCGGTCTCCGCCCGACAGGCCCAGGCCGCCGGTAAACCCAGGTTGGCCATCCACTACTATAACCTTGCGCGCAAGATGCTGACCCAGGAAAAAGGCGGACAGGGCTTCCAGAAGCAACTGGCCCAGATCAACGGCATCATCAAGAAGCTGGAAAGTCAGTTGGAACAACAATCCGACGCCGGCGCCTCGCCCACCAAAGAAGGCCCCGCGCCGGAAGAAAAGAAAGAGTGGGAAGAGTTCGAACAGGAAAGCGACTGGAAAAAGAAACAGCTGTACGATTGATCCGCCCCTGCCCCATTTCAGATTATTGCCCCTCATCTAGCTTGATGGAGGCCGAATTGATGCAGTAGCGCAAACCCGTGGGCGCCGGGCCATCGGGGAACACGTGCCCCAAGTGACTCCCGCAGTTCTTACACATTACCTCGGTACGACGCATGCCGTGGCTGCCATCAAAAGCCTCCTCGATCACCTCTTCGGTTTTGGGCGCGTAGAAACTCGGCCAACCGCAATGGGCGTCAAATTTGGTATCTGAATCGAATAACGGCTCACCGCAAGCGCGACACCGATAGGTACCCTCCGTGAACACATCCCAGTACTCACCGGTAAACGGGGGCTCAGTGCCTTTTTCCCGACAGATTCTATATTGCTCCGGCGACAACTGCTCACGCCACTCGGCTTCGCTACGATTTTTCAGGTCACTCATGAAGACTGCTCCTTGACAGGGGCTGGGAAGAGACGGGATGATTCAGTCATAGTACGGTCTAAACCACCGTAGAGTTTACTTTTCACCCGCCCCCATGGACAAGATACTGTAGATGCGCACCGTCAATAAATCCACCAAGCTCGAAGGGGTCTGCTACGACATTCGCGGCCCGGTTCTCGAGCACGCCAACCGGCTGGAAGAAGAAGGCCACCGAATCCTCAAGCTGAACATCGGCAACCCGGCACCGTTCGGCTTTGCCGCGCCCGATGAAATCATCCAGGACGTCATCTACAACCTGCCCAATGCGGAAGGTTACACCGAATCCCGCGGGCTGTTCGCCGCGCGCAAGGCGATCATGCAGGAAAGCCAGCGGCTGGACATTCCCAACATCGATATCGACGACATTTTCCTGGGCAACGGCGTCAGCGAATTGATCGTGATGGCCATGCAGGCGTTGCTCAACAATGGTGATGAGGTACTCGTACCGGCCCCCGATTACCCGCTGTGGACCGCCGCCGTCAACCTGGCCGGTGGCAAAGCCGTGCACTACCTGTGCGATGAACAGTCCGACTGGTTCCCGGACGTCGCCGATATCGCCAGCAAGATTACCGACCGAACTCGCGGCATAGTGGTAATCAACCCCAACAACCCTACCGGGGCGGTGTACAGCCAGGACGTACTCGAGCAGATTGTGCAGCTCGCCCGGGAGCACAACCTGATCATTTACGCCGATGAAATCTACAGCAAGATTCTGTACGACGACGCCGAGTTCGTACCCTTGGCACGTTTGGCTCAGGATGTCTTGTGTGTGAGTTTTAACGGCCTGTCCAAATGTTATCGCCTGGCCGGTTTCCGCTCCGGCTGGATGACCGTCAGCGGTGCAAAGCACAAGGCCAAAGGGTATATCGAGGGCCTGGAGATGCTGTCCTCCATGCGCCTGTGCGCCAATGTGCCTGCCATGTACGCTGTGCAGACCGCACTGGGTGGCTACCAGAGCATCAACGAATTGATCATTCCGGGCGGGCGCCTGCGGGATCAGCGCGATGCGGCCATGAAGGCCATTGACGAAATTCCCGGTATGAGCTGCGTCAAGCCCAAGGGCGCGCTCTACCTGTTCCCGAAGCTGGACCTGAACCGCTACAAGATCAAGGACGACCAGCAGATGGTGCTGGACTTCCTGATTCAGGAGAAGGTGCTACTGGTTCAAGGCACGGCATTCAACTGGCCGGACCGGGACCACCTGCGCATTGTGTTCCTGCCCCGGGAGGACGATCTGACCAAGGCCATTCAGCGCCTGGGCCGATTTCTGGAACATTATTCTCAGTAGCACTCAGGGAAGGCAGCAGACGTTATGGCGGATATTCACATCGCGGACTTCTACAAAGATGCGGCGCGGATTCTGGTTCAGCTGTACAACCAGTTCCCTCGCCCGACCATGCTGTTTGTGGAAGACATTGCCGGGCCAGATACGCCGGATGAGTTTGGCCTGCACAGCCCACGCCACCAGAGCTGCCTGTCCACCATGCTCTGGCTGGCCCAGACCGGCTACCTGCGTTACGAAACGCTGGTGCGCCAGGAAGCCATTGATCAGGCGGTGTTGACCCAGCGAGGCTTCACCCTTTTGGCGAGCCCCCTGCCGGTACACGATGTGGTGGGCTTTGAGGCCCTGCCCCACGACTCGGACGCGCCCGACTCAGATACCAACCCCAGCGATGGTGTGCAGGCCGCGGCCCGCGCCGACAATGGGGTACAGTTATTGCGGGATGTGCTCAAGCACGGCTCGTCGACGGCGATTGAGCAGGTGATGCTGGAGTTGTTTCGGCAGTCGCGGCATCATCCGTAATGCGTTTTACGGCGGATGCGGCACGGTCGTCGTCGGTTACGGCGGATGC
>NZ_DGMV01000064.1:63900-92805 GCF_002388575.1 Marinimicrobium sp. UBA4509 | reverse complement strand
GATCGGTCCGACGCCTCGGAGCGAAGCGCATCCGCCGCAACCCAAGCTCGGTACCACAGGGGTCCCCTACTTGAAACCGAGCTCGTTCAACCGCGCTCGCGCCTCATCTGATGCCTCCGACACCCGATAATTATTGAACTCCCGCCGCTTGGGATACTGCTTGCGCAGCTGATCAAACCCCTTGGCGAAATCCGCCTCACCACGCTCCGCCCGGTCCGCCAACGCCCGCAGGCGCTGGTCATCCTCGGCGATGGCGTACACTTGGGGAATCAGCGTTTTCAACGCCGACCAGACATCACCTCCCGCCAGCGTCCGCTCCGGGTCCGCCACCGCCGGACGCAAGGCATCCAACACTTTATCCGGCGCGCGGCCCAAGTGACGGCAAAGGGCCTCGTAAATCATGAAAGTGCCCTGCATCTTGCCGTCGTAGCTGTACCCGGCAATATGGGGGCTACCCAGCTCGACCCGTGCCAACAAGGGGCGGGAGATATCCGGCTCCGGCTCCCATACATCCAGCACCACCCGCAGGTCCGCTCCGGCCTCCAGGTGGGCAAGCAGCGCCTGATTGTCGATGACTGCACCCCGGCCAGCATTGAGCAGCACCGCCCCCGGGCGCAGTTGCTTGAGCTCTTCGGTGCCAATAAGGTGAAAACTCGGGTGTGAACCGGACCGGGTCAAGGGGGTGTGCATGCACACCACATCACTTTCGAACACGGTCTCTAGCGAGGTCAGGTCGGGAATCTGTTCAGTGGAGAGAAACGGGTCGTACACTCGACACTCCACCCCCTGGGCTTTCAGGCGCTGGTAAAGCCTCCCGCCGACATTACCGCACCCGATAATGCCAACGCGCTTGCCGAGCCAGTCAACATCCAGGTGCGCCAGCGCCGCATAGACGTACTCAACCACGGAGTTGGCATTACACCCGGGCGCGCTGGACCAGGTGATACCCTGCCGCTCCAGGTAGTCGATATCGAGGTGATCGACGCCAATGGTGCAAGTGCCCACAAACCGCACGGGGGTGTTGTGGAGCAGGGTTTCGTTGACTTGGGTAACCGAACGCACAAGCAGCGCGTCGGCACCTTGCAGGTCGGCATTGGTCATATCCCGCCCGGGCAGGCGAACAACCTCCCCCATTTCCCCAAAGCATTCATTGACCAGGGGGATGTTTTCATCAGCTACGATTCGCATTCAATAATCCAGTTGTTTGTTGATCACCAATATTGGGCGGTATCTGGCACTTCGGATTGTACCGCTGCGGTTGGGCATACCCCTGTGAGACACGCCGTGAATACATCCATGTAGGCTCATTACCCGCCGTCCAGGCGGGTAATGGTCTCACAGGGGTATGCCCAACCTCCGCCGTAGCGAGAGTTGACTTTGGTGGAGATAGCGACCTTTAAAAACGCACTATCTCCAGCGCCCGTGCAGTTAACTCCTACCCTCCCGCAGCACAACTATGCGAAGTACCAAAACCACCTAAATCCGGTCCCCAGTAAAACAATGCAGAGTACCCATAAACGGCGGGTGCGCTTCGCTTACCCGCCCTACGCGGAGTTTGGTCAGAAATCTTCGAGTACCCGTCGAGCCCGAGCCAGAAACCCTTCCCCAAAGCCCATTTCGTCGGCGAATTCCTCCATTGCCCACCAATCGACCGGCCCGAAGGTCAGATCTGAGAGCGTAACGTCTAACGGCAGATCGTCCACAATTTTGGCCAACTGGCGGGAAATCTCCACCTGCTCCCAGTTCGCCTCCAACTTCGCCGCCAGAGACTTCGCCCCCCGGATGGGCAAGGTTGCGACGGTCTCCCGGTTCGCCCACAGCTCATCCAGATTACCAAAATGAGCCAACAGCGCGCTCGCTGTCTTGGGGCCTACCCCCGGAACACCCGGGATATCGTCGATACTGTCCCCCACCAACGCCAAGTAATCCACCAACTGATCCGGCCGGACGCCGAGTTTTCGTTCAACATCCGGCGCGTAAGATCGCTGATCCGCCCCGTGGTCCCACAGATAATCCTGGGGCCGACACAACAGCTGGCCAAGGTCCTTGTCCCGGGTCAGGATTGCCAGTGGCCGGGGGCTGGCGCGCATGGTTCGGGCCAGGGAGCCGATCAGATCATCCGCCTCGTGGGTCTGGCTGGCGAAGCTGGCGATCCCCAGAATTTCGCCAAAACGTCGGCAGGCGGCCAACTGAAACGCCAGGGCCTCATCCGGGTGGGCCCGGCTGGCTTTGTAGTCCGGGTAGAGGTCGTTGCGGAAGCACTGACCCAGGCTCTCGTCGTAACAGGCGGCGAGGTGGGTCGGGCGGGTCTGTTCGATCAGCCGCATCAGAAAGGTGCTGTAGCCGTACACGGCACCCGTGCCGTAACCGTGCTCCCGGCTCGACCAGTTGTCGGGCAGGGAGAAATAATACCGGAAAATGTAGATTGAAGCGTCAACCAGGCAGATCGGGGACGGCGTCATGCCACATCCTCCCAGGCAAACCGGGTTTCAACCAACAGGGACTCGACATTCTCGGCGGTGCCATAGAAGGCGACCAATGCCGCCAGAAAGGCATGGACCCGGCGGCTGACGCCCTCCCGGCAGAAACGCTGCACCTGCTGATGAATCGCGCGCTTGAACGAATCGCTCGGGCCGAGCCCCGCCGCCAGGTTGTCGGCGCTGGGACGAAAACGCCAGCCCGCCGCTCGGGAGAACAACCACTCCAGGGCCTGGGGGCGCACCTCCACCCGCTCGAACTCCGCCTGCTGGGCCTCCGTACGGCCATCCGGCGCGTACCAATAGCCATAATCCTCTTTCAGACGGCGTGCCGGACCGGCGACACACCAGTGCGCCACCTCGTGCAGCGCGCTGGCGTAGTAATTGCGCGTAAACCAGATGCGGTGCGGCTCGCCGGGGGCGTACAGGGGCTCCTCGGCACCGCCACAGAGGCGCGTGGCGTGGCTTTCACTGAAGGTCTGGTCGAACAGCTGAATCAAATCTCGGCAATCGTGCCGGCTGGTGTCGCCAACATCGGTCAACATGCAACTCCTCAGGCACACTCGGGCCTGCAGGCTCTGGTGTGCGGAAAGATTTTTACTACTAGGTGTTGTGCTTTCGGGTTATAACCTATACTTTAGTGACAGATGGTTATGAAAAAGGCTCGAGCTGTGCTCGGGAACCAGTCTTTCACCATCGGTGTCTCCTGGGCTAGCGTCGTTAGCCCCAGCCTCAGCCGGGAGGTGTATTATGAAGACCTCACAGTCGCGCCACAACACGGAAAATGTGGTTGATCTCTTCACAGGAAAGTCTCTCTCCGAGCTGCACGATCAGCGCTTTGTCCGCCTGGCCCCGGAATTGGACGGCCTGGAAATGCTGTATTCCAACGATACCAGCGACGATCGTCTGTTCAGCCTGAAAATCCTGTGCTGGGGTCTGCGCGCCAATGGCGAGGTGGTGGGTCTGGTGCCCTGGCTCAATGATATCGTGGCTTGCCCGGACATCTGCGACCCGCTCAACGGCCAGTGGGAAGGGTATTACGATCCGGGCATTGATGATGTCTTCTTCGACGCCCCCATCCACAAGGTGGTCGAACTGGAAACGGCGGCGGAGTATTACGAGCTCCAATGTGAGAACGACGACGATGTCGTTCAGGAGTTGCCGGATACCATTGGCACCCACGCAGTGCTCGCCACCGAAGAAACCAACAAACTGAACCTGGTTGAAGTCATCAGCTGGCGTCTGCAGCATGACGGCAGCATTTACGGCATGCTCACCGACATGAACAAGATCGTGAGCACCCCGGTCCTGCCGGGCGATGCCTGCCTGTATCCGGCCCAGCAGAGCGATCAATTCCGGTACTTTTTCCAGCACCAGATCGCCAACAAGATCAAGGCGGAAGATCCGGAGGCTTTGGCGGCAATTTCGTTGTTGGTTGATGGGTATTGATTCAAGACGACTTGAGTGGATCTTGTCGGGTTACGCGCTGGCGCGCTAACCCGACCTACCTGAGTCAGCCACTCTTGCGGATGTAATACCGGTACTCTTCCCCTTCGCTTTCTTCCAGCACCAACTCGTGCCCGAGAAACAGACAGAACTTGGGCACGTCCCGCTCCGTGGATGGATCGGTGGCAATCATCTCGATCACCTCACCCGCCGCGACCTCACGCACCGCCCGATGCAACAACATGACCGGTTCCGGGCATACCAGGCCCCGGGCGTCCAACGCTTTGTGAATGGTCCCCGGACGTTCTTTGTGATCAGACATCGACCCTTCCCGTTATCATCAAGACGAAATTTTCGGCTTTTGCCGGTAAAGCACATACTTCGTTGCTAGACTTGAAGTAGGAGATCCGCCCGCAGGAGCGAAGCGCTGTTTCAGCGAACCGAGGCGTCGAGTTTTACAGGGGTAGTCTTTATGCCGTCACCCAATCGCCATACTGCACATAGTGCTTTAACGCCCACTGCTCTGGCCATCACCTCTCATCTACTGCGCCATGATAACCCGAATCTTGCGCAAGCCATACAGCAGGCGTTGAGGTCTCTCCCCTCAGCGCCGGCCCCAACCACCGCAGAAATCACCAGCGCCGCACTCAATCGCCAATTGCTCAGCAACCTCCACGCGCAAACGGTTGGAGAAATACTCGCAGCGCTGACGGCTCTGGGGCAACAGGCGTTGCACGACCATCAACGCCACCCCGAGCGCGTCGCGTTATTGCATGAGCTGCTGGATGAATGGGTCGCGCTGGCGGAGTGGATTCTGCAGCGCAACGAAAGTCCGCCCAGCCAGTGGCATTGACGCGCGCTTTGCATTCCCGGGCGCGGGCGCTAGAATAGCGCTTTTAACGCCTTTATTTTCATTAGCCGGAATCATTCATGATCTACGTGCTCGTTGAACGCCACATTGCCGACGGAATGGAAAGTACCTACGAAATGGCCGCGCGCAAAGCGCTCAAATCCGCTTATCAGGCCGAAGGATTTCTCAGCGGTGAAACCCTGCGGGACTTGCAGCGGCCCAACCACCACTACCTGCTGTCCAAGTGGCGCTCCCTGCACGACTGGAAACGCTGGTATTACAGCGACGAGCGTCACGAGGTCATGAACCAGCTAAATCCGACGCTCGCGGACTTTGAAAAAATCACCTTGCTGGACAAGAATCCCGTCTAGCAAGGCGCACAATCAGCGCAACCGCATGATGTGGCCGGTCACTTCTTCGCGGTCGTGATACAGCTGCTTGAACGCCAGCGCCACATCCAGCCCCGCCGCTTCACACTGCTGCTCGATTCGCTCCCGCAAGCGCGCCACTTCGGCATAGCGCTGCTTCATGGGCAGCTTCAGATTGAATACCGCCTCCCGACACCAACCCTGGCTGACCCAGAGCGCAATCATATTCGCCACCCGTGCCGGCTTGTCGGCAATATCACAGACCAGCCAATCCACCGACTTTTTCGGCTGATAGACAAAACCGTCTTCCCGATGATGAGTGACTTGGCCGGACTCCATCAGTGACTCCGCCATGGGGCCATTGTCCACCGCATCGACAAACATGCCCCGGCGCACCAATTGCCAGGTCCAGCCCCCCGGCGCCGCCCCGAGATCCACCGCTCTAAGCCCGCCGGCGAGGCGAACATCCCACTCGTACTCTGGGATGAAGTGATGCCAGGCTTCTTCCAATTTCAACGTGGCCCGGCTCGGGGCCTCTCTGGGCTGACGCAGGCGGGGAATTCCCATGGGCCAGGCGGCGCGGTTGTCCACCGGGCTGACGCCGAGGTACATACACTGGCCGGACAGTACCAGCAGATGCCAGTGCCAACGGCTCTTGGGGTCCACCAGGCGCTGCTTTTTCAGGGCGGCCATCAAGGGTGAGGTCAGCTTTTTACCGAGCGTCGACAGCTCTTTACCCTCATTGGTATCGGGTGTTTCCACTACCAGGGAGCGGGCGGCGGGAAGCGCCTGGGCCGCTTCCACCAGCGGCCCGACCCGATCCCCCGGGGGCAGGTTGGCCAGCGGCGCAGTGGTCACGAACCACTGCCGGGCAAACACCAGATCCATAAAATGCAGTTGCCCCACCAGCCTCTGCGCACCGTCGGGCTCATGGGTCACGTAGATCACATAGGCCTGCCCTTCGCGGGTTTTGATAAACCCGTACACACCGGCGGCGGTCGCCAGCTCCTGGATTTCTGCCGCGCACTCTTTTTCAAAACCGGGCCGACAGTGTAAAAACAGATGGTTCACGGGCGATCTCCCCAGTGTTGATCGATCCAGTCGACGATACCTTCGATCGCCGACTGCCAATGTTGTTGCTGACGGAACCCGGACTTCACTCGCGGTTTGAAGTCGTGGTCACCATCGTCCAGCCAGAGCCAGTTCAGGGTCGCCGGTAGATCATAAGCCCGGACCTCGTCCCGATTACCCAGCGCATCGCGAGTACCCTGCACTATCAGGGTCGTTACCTGAACCGCCTGTAAGGGCCCCAGACGGGTCTTGTCCGGCTTACCCACCGGATGAAAGGGGTAGCCCAGGCAAACCAGCCCCGAGACCCCGGGCTCATGCGCCACCAGGCTGGCCATCCGTCCTCCCAAGGACTTGCCGCCCACCAGTAGGGGAAGCGCCGTTGCTTGCGCCGACGCAATAGCCATTCGCCAGCTTTCCAACAGTTCGGGCTGTCGGTTGGGCGGTTTTTTTTTGCCCGCGGTCCGCCGCTCGGCCATATAGGGAAACTCAAACCGCCAGACGTCAACGCCCCGGGCACAGAGCCCCTCGGCCATGGCGTTCATGAAGTCACTGTCCATGGGCGCGCCCGCCCCGTGGGCCAGCAGCAAGCGGGCCGACGGGTTCGGCGGGGTATTTTTCAGCCAATCAGTCATCCCCGAGCTCCCGGGCATCCCGCTCCGGAAGCAGGCTGACGGTTTCGGTGGCGGGGTCGAACACGATCACCACATCGCCCCGCTCAATCTGGGCTTGTACCTGCTGTACCTTTCGCTCCAGGCTGGTTTCCTCCCAGCCGTAGTCGGTGCCCTCACGCGTGATGAACTCTTCAATAAGGCCTCGCAGGGCGTCGGCGGATACTTGCTGATGGGGAATGATCATGGCTTCACAATGACTTTTTTCCGGGGTTGCGCCACAATGGTGGCATAACAACTCTGAAGTGGATGACAACGATGCAACACTATTTGATTTTGACGCTGATCAGTGACGACAAGCCGGGCATTGTGGAGCGACTGGCGCAGATTATCCAGCAGCACGAGGGCAATTGGCTGGAAAGTCGCCTATCGCACCTGGCCGGCAAGTTTGCGGGTATTGTACAGGTTGCGGTGCCCGAAGCGCAGCGCGAACCCTTGACCGCCGCCCTGCAGGCGCTGGGCGGACAGGGGCTGAAGCTGGTGGTGGAATCCGCACAAGCCACCGAGCGCGCGCCCTTCCGCGCCTTCCGCTTTACCGTGGCGGGGCCGGATCGAGCCGGTATCGTGTTGGAAATCGCCCAGGCGTTCGCCGAGCGCAGCATCAATATGGGCGAGTTGGAAACCGATTATTCCAGTATGCCCTGGTCCGGCGAGCCACTGTTTCAGGCCAACGGAGTAATTGAGGTTCCGGAGTCGGTGGATATGGACGAGCTACACGATGATCTGGATTCCATTGCGGATCAGTTGGCGATTGATATCCGTCTGGAAGAGGACCAACCGTAGGATACCCATGTAGTATCACTTACAAAGCCTTATCGGTGCATTCGTCACGCTCCGGTATCAGCGAGGAACACCTATTGCAGACCCGCCGTGAACCCATCCTTGGGGGCTTCTCGTCGGCATCCATGCCTCCGAGAGTCTGCAATAGGTGTTCCTCGCTGATACCTCGGTGCCACATTTGAACTTCAGCACCCGTAGGGTGGATCGGTCCGACGTCTCGGAGCGCGAAGCGCGTCATCCACCGAAAACCTTAAAGCTCAGCACGCCCTACTCCAGAACCTCTCGCCAATAAATGATTCGATCGTGCCCCCGGTAAGAACCAAAACCGATGTTCGCCGGCGGCATCTGAATATCGTTCAGAAAATCACCGTCCTGATTCCAGTCGAAGCGCAGCCAAGGGCGGTTGGTCAGGTCAAGCTCGATATCGAACGAACCGGTATTGCCCTCCCCCGGTGCGGTGAAGTAGTGATCGGAATCACTGCTACTGAAGTTGACCCCCACCCCGTCGAGACTGGCGTATTGACCCGTGGTGCTGCCGCCGCCAACAGGAACCGTGCGGTTACTGTCGTCCACCAGATTGCCGGTCGGCTGATAGGTTATCGCTTCCCGGGGGATGCGGGTGCAGCTGTCATCGACGTTGCGGACAAATTCTGAACCGTTCCAGTATTCGGTATAAAAAGGCACTGGCAGGTCAACGACTTCGGGGCCAAAGGCATCATTCAAACGGAGCCGGCCAAAGCGCAGGTTGAGCGGATCACCCAGAGCGACTGCGCTGCAGTTTCCCGCTGCTGCGCAGTCACCGCTGGTGTTGGCATTCATGTCCAGGTCTACCATTGGACGGCCATCCAGTGAATCCATCAGGGTCAAACCCCATTGCAAGTCCGCCCTGGGACCATCCGGGAGTGTATTGGATGCTCTTAGAAAAGCGGCGCTAGAATCAGTTACTGTAAGTACCCCGCCGCTCCAGCCGGCCTCGTTCTCCGCCTGAACCCTCCCGCTTAATTCGCTGCCATTGGCGGCGTCATCGTTTTCGGCGACGTAGCCAGGGTTCGCGGTGCCCGCATACGCCAGAGTGGTATCGTCGTAGTTGCTTACCACAGCGCCATTCAGGTTGCGGGCACTGACGGTATAGGACAGGTCGATCGCAGCCTGATGCATATAGCTGAAGGATCCGCAGGCATCGCTGACGGTGCTTCCATTCAGCGTATAGTCGTATGGATAAAACCGGCCCACGGGATCACTTTCGGTCACTTCCACCAAGTCGCCCACACCGAGATAATCGTCACCGACCAAGCGGGGTTCCAGAGTAATGGTGCCCACATTATCCCAGCTCACCCCATCGCCAAGCGCTACGCCGTTATCTTCGCGAGTCAGACTCCCTGCACCGCCCAGGTTTCCGAGGCTGCCGCCCGAGGGGTAAACCAATTCACTCAGTTCAAGACGGACGCTCTGTGCTGGCGATTCATTGCCGAAGTTGGGAGTCAGTGCGCCATTGCTATTCCGGGCTTCGACCCGCACTGAGAACGGCTCTCCCGACGCCACGAAACCAGCTCCGGACCCCGTACCGCCGGGATTGGATTGCCCCGCAGCGCCCTGCACGTCGGTCACGACCAAGGTGTGGGGTTTGACGATAAAGCGATTACTCTGACCGACCAGGTCCACCGCCGGTTGCTCGCCCTCTTCTGGCAAACTCAACTGTGCCCAGAGGCGAATATCACCCACGTCGGAGTACTCCAGCGGAATGTCCGCGTAGCCTTCGTCATCAAAGCCGAGAGAGACGGGCGAGTAGGCCGGACCTGCACCGGCATTGTTCGCCTGAATGAAGGTTGATGCCAGGCTAAGGGTTTGGCCCGCACGGCAACTGCCGGGGTTGATACACTCATAGCCCAGCTGCACCGTACGGGTCTGGTTGTCCACTCGCGCCTCGCAGGAGCCGGTTTCATCATCGGTGCGCACCGCACGAATGACCGGATTGAGGTCTTCGGTGCCGGCCACCTGATTGGGCAGAGGCCCACCGGAGCGATCCCCGTAAAACACCAGCCCGGTATCAGCAAAGTTCACCGGGCCGGAGCTGCCGGAAGCTGTGCCATCGGTCACCGACAACCCCACCTCAGCCGGGCTGAGTTGACGCAGAAAGGCGGTAAAGTTGTTCTCCGAGCCTGAAAAAACATAAGTGCCATCACCAACCCAGGCAGTATCTCCCGAATCCGGCACCGGATCGGCCAGCAAGTCCACTACTGTGCCCGCGGCGGGCACAACCGCATTGCCAGCGCTGTCCCTGGCGGTAATCACTACCGGTAAGGCTTCACAGGTCACACCGTTATTGGCGTGCACCAGGGTGTAGGAGTCGACTCGGTTACCGGGGCAATGATAGAGACCGGTGGCGGTGCCATTTGCGTTACCGATAGGAATCGGCACAAAGCCGCTCGTAGCGCCAGGCGCGTCCCAGCGCAGCCGGATTTCAGAATCGATAAATTCCTCGAAATATTCCAGCTCAATATCGTAGCTCTGCCCTGCTTCCAGGTTCACAACACCACTGGTATCGTTGGTTGCTGGCTGAGGAGCCCACTCATCGATGACCAGATCACCGTCTACGCGAAGGCGAACACCATCATCAGACCGGGTCTGAAAACGATAGCCGCCTGTTTGCGTGATGTGTAACCGTCCGCTCCAGCGTACCGAGAACTCATCGTCGCCCACCCCGGCTACCCCAGGACCGCCCAGTCCCCAATCGAAGTCCACCGGGCCATCAACGCGGGTGCCCTCAGGTGCGCCCGCCAGATTCATGTTGTTATAGAACTCGCCAAAGAGCCCAGGCACCGGCGTTCCGGTCGGACAAATACTCTGGCTGCAAGGGTGTCTGGCCTGAAAAATCGCCTGCACTTCAGACTCTGTCAGCACTCCTTCGTAAATACGGACCTCATCAAGCTGCGCTTGAAGATAATTTAACGCCACGCTACTGCTGGTGTTTTCTACTCGACCAATGCTCGAGAAGCCGTTGCCAATAATGCCTGTTCCGGTGGTTCCTCTGCTGTCCAACGCGCCATTGATGAAAATCTGATACTCACCACTTTCGTGATTTCGCGTAAGCGCCACATGTGTCCAGTTTCCTGTACTCACCTGAGCATTCGAAACCGTTGTGTTATTATTTCCCACCGTCAAGCCAATCCGCCCCTGCGGATTCAACCAACCCCAGAAAATATCGTCGGCGCCCCCGTTCTCCTCTATACCAGCCACAGCCGGGGAGGACCAGGCCGTCGAGTTGCCGGTTTGTGTGGTTTTAATCCAGAACGCCATGCTGGCGGTGCGATTGAGGGTTCCGGATAAACCCGGCACACTCAGATAATCATCTACTCCATCAAACTCCCCATATCCGCAAGTACCCGGATCGCCTGAAAGCGCCGGAGCAACATCGGCCGTATCAGCGCCGTTTTGCGCTGTCGCGTTATTGCCATTGCCACTGCTGTCGATCACCTCACCTGCGGTACCGCTCCAACCAGCTTCGTCCATCCGCCAATCCGCGATTAAGGTCGCAGGAGTGCCACCCGTAGGATCGCAAAACGGCGTATAGTCCAGGTCAGGTGCTATGGCACTTGGATAACTGACGATAGTCTCTTGAGCAAGCTGTACCTCTTCCGCAGATAAGGCCCCGTTAATAACCACTTGATATTCGGTTGTTATTAGCCCATCAGCATATAAAAATCCTGTGATGGCGGAGAACTGTCTGACAGTGATCGAACCCTTTGCGTAGATAAAAAGCTGTCCTGGACTGAACCCAGACGTAACCATGTCATAACCAAGTACAACATCACCGTCGACAAATATCCGGACCGGGTCCGAGTTTCCACCTTGCTTGGTAACCTCGGTTTCCTGACCAAGCGTCATATCACCAGTAATCCAATAATCCCCGGACCGAAAGCGGACTTCGGATTGATAACCAGTGGACAAGGCTCGCATTCGATATTCACCACCTTCACTGTTGAAGGTAGCTCTCACCCGTTGGGGAACGGTTATATTTACATACTGACCAGCATTAATGTTCGTATTGCCCCCTGAAGCCGTGACAGAGCCCGAGCTACCGTTGCTTTGAAGAACAGCAACGGAGCTCGGGGTACTCGGATAACCCGTTGCCTGGCACGTACCCGAGTCGCAAATAGCTTGCCCCGGCGAGGACTGCTGTATCAGTTCTGGTGTAGAGATAAGACCACCGCCACCGTTAATTTCAGCCTGGTAACCTGCATTGACACTCCCAGTTGAAGAGTGACTTTGAACTCCGTTAGTGAATACCGCGTCACAGGCGACGGACCAGGCCAGCGGAGAGAACAGCAAACTCCCAATGAAAAGAAGAAAGCGTGCTAAGACGCACGAAAATTGGAAACAGGCGAACCGAGTGTTGAAACTGAAGAAGCGTCCCATCAAAACCTCGCCTGAACCGTCAGAGAGCGCACTGCTCGCGTGGGACCACTGCCGCATTGACTGCTGGCGGAAAGGTTGTACAAGCCCGGCTCCGCCAGCTCACACTGAACTTGTGCCGTGCACAGGTTAAGACCGTTGATACCGGAGAAGTCGATACTGGTATTCAGTGAAGCGCAGCGATTATCAACCGGGGGGCGAGCGTTGGCATTGGGGTAGAACAATTCACTCAGGCCCCGCTGAACCGCGCTTTCTGCTGCGTACAGCGCCTGCACGGTAACCACCTCCTGAACACTGGCAATACCGCTTTGGCTTGTAGTACGCCATAACGCCAGGGAGGCGAAGCCCATCACGACGATAATAAACAGCGCAACCGGCAACAGAAAGCCGTCCTGCTTCCGCATAGCACGATGTTGAAAAAGATCAGGGGACATTGCGAATCAATACCTCCTGCTCAAAAATCATGGTTTCACCGCCCTCGCTGAAGGCGACGTTCATCTGCAACAACACATTGCGACTATCACTCGCGGCAGACAATACGAAGGGACTGCCCGAGGCCTGAGCGTTGCGGGCCAACAGATCAAAGTCACTGCCAGGATCAACGTTTGCCGCCGTACGATCCTGCGCGGGATAAAAACGCAGTTGACCACCAAACAGGCAGAAGGCCTGGGGTTGATTGAGCAGGAAAAAGCGCCGCCCAATGGAATTGCGCTGCCAGGTCCGGCTGGGGAATGTCACCTCTGTGGTAGTGCGGCTGTTGACCGGCGCCAGCGACACCGGGCTACCACCATACAGCTCGCCGCTGTCCATCGCACCGATACTGAGGTAATCCGCGGTGCCAAAGTCCACCGAGTGCGGCGCGGTCTGGATCGCGGTGTGAGGGGGCGCGCCATTGGCCGCATCGGGTACCGGCTCACGGTAGATACCGCCACCCGCCACCGGCATAAACTCCACACAGTCGCCATCATTGGTAATCCGCACGCTGTAGGGCATGGCACCGCGAATCTGGCGGGTCATCCGCTCCAGCGCCTGTCGGGCGGTATTGACCAGTGCCGCCCGGGCCTGGGTTTGCCGATAGCTATCTGTGGCACTGACGATAAAGCCGGTGCCGATGGTGGCCACCAGCGCAAGCACCACGATGACCGTGATCAATTCCACCAGGGAAAACCCGGCTTGTCGTGACCGGCACCGGCACATCAGAAGTTTGTCCTGTAGGCTGAGAGGGTGAGTGATTCGCCGCTGGGCGCGGTGGTGGTCACGGTAATCCGCTTGGCCCAGCGGTTGTTGGTCAGCCCCAACTCACTCCCCGCAAATTCAACCGCGACGGTACGGTTGTATCCAGGATACGGTGAATCGGTGTCACCATCAAAGCTGCTGACACCACCCGCATCGGCACAGACCGGCGGCGAGGGTCGACCCGGCGGGGCCTGACTATCGCAGGCCGGCACTCCGCCGGGCGGCGTATTGGCATCGTAGGGCTGTGCCAGCACCACATCCAGTCGGGACTGGGTGGATTCGAGCAGCCGCACCCGCACCAGCGGGTCCACGCTGTTGATCACCGAATATCGATAGACGCCCAGCAACGCCCCGAGCGCCAGTGCAATCACGGTGATAAAGACGATCAGCTCAATCAGGGTAACACCGCGCTGACGACGCAACTCAGGGCGTATAGGCATAGCCGCTGGCCTCCACACGTACGGTGGCCGACGTCGAACCGCGGGCCACCACAATCTGTCCTGGATCGGTCCGGCCCAATTTATCAAAGGAGTAGGTGCCCGTTCCGGCCGTAATGGTTACCCCTTCGGGCAGCGTCAGCGGAAAGGTTCCTCCGGTGGCAACCACGGAAGTGCCGTTTTCCGTCACATTCAGACTGGACTGGACAACATTTACTTGGATGGAATTGCTCGTGCTGGCACGGGCCATGGCCAGTTGTTGCGCGGTAAAGAAGGCGGACAGGACCTGGTCGCGAGCGGATTGGATGGCGGCGGCGTCGGTGCTATAAAAGCGGGGCACTGCCACCACGCTGATAATGCCCAGCAGGATGATCACCGCGATCAGCTCGATCAGGCTGAAACCCGATGACTTCCGGCCATTGTACATTGCGCGCGCTGAGGGCATGGTCGGACCTGTTGCAGAGGACGTTAGGAGCTGCTTGGGTTGATTCCGTGAAGCGTAAAGCTGGCGCGGATAGCGTTGTCGGATTCATCGACAACGTCGCACTGAACAGTAGCCATATGCGATACCGTGCCATCGCCGGACCCGGCCGCTTCAATCCGATAGCCTGCTGGCAATCCGCTTACCAACAGAAAACGGGCATTCCTGCAGGCGTTCATTGGGAAGGCCGATTGGGAAATAGCCGCTGGATACTCTTCCCTCAAAATAAAGGTAGCCAAATTGGAAGAGCTAGCGGTCGACAAAGTCGCTGCCAACTCCTCTGCTGCCACCCTCTTCGCGGACGATGAGAAATCAATCAGCTTGGGAAGCGAAAATGCAGCCAAAACTGCCAAAACAGTAATGACTGCAATCAGCTCAACTAGAGTGAAACCTTTAAAGCGGCCCACTCAGTTATCTCCGCGCCTACTCGATTATGGAGCCGCAACGCCGTAAACGGTGAAGTCCGCCTCGGCCTCAGTATTAGCCACATTGGGAGAGTGAACGGTACACGTTACGTTTGCACCATCACCAACCGCCAAGGACTCGATCTCATAGTTTGCGGGTAGCGCTCCCCCCTCCAACAGACCGGCCGCATCGGTACAGTTCTCAATCGTGACAGGAGTTGGCGCATCCTGTATTCCCGCATCAGTCGCGACCGCTGCAGCATAGTTCAATGCACTGGCACTCGCCAGGTTGCCCGCGACTCCATCAACAGCCGCTTCACGAGCCGCATCCGACAAATCCACAAACCGGGGCACTGCCACGGCGGCGATAATGCCCAAAATAACGATTACCGCAATCAGCTCAATCAGAGTAAAACCGGATTGTTGTTTCATAAGAGAACTCCATTAAAGGTCATGAGTTATTGTAAAACCTGTAAAAACCACTGCTGGCGCCGAACTCCGCACTTGGCGCATGTTTTCACCTAATATAGGTGAATTCAACTTCCATGCCAACACTTAAACCGATAAAAATCGTCATTCCAGTGACGAGCTGAGCAAAACCCGGCCATCAAACGGAAGATAGTCAAAATATCGACGACCACTGTCGCCAACCAATTGACGGTAGCGACAGGCGCTTTCCCGCCCCTCGCCCACCTTGGCCACCCCGAAGACCGCATTGGGCGCCAAAGCCCCCTCCAGGCTGACAGGCGGTGCCTGATGCAGAAACGCCCGCCAAAGATCCAGACACTCCTCGGGGTCAAGACGCCCGTCTGCGGCCTCGCGCCGGGACCGGGTGTTCACCGGCCAGCCCTGAGGGTTCAGGTAGACCCTGATGTCCGAAGCATCTTCCAGCCCCACAGGCATCGTCGGCAGCTCGCTGAATACGACCACATCCCGCTCTGTCTCACCTTGTGCCCGCTGAATAAACCAGTGAGCCCGCACTCCGGACACCGCCGTTTTGAAGTTCTGGGCTGCCAGCTCAAAACTCAGCCGCTGCACATCTCCGGCCATGCGGCCATACAGACCCAAAGCGAACACCAGTACGATGCCGATCAACGTGGCGATCAACAACCATTCAAACACCCGCTGGGATTTCCGGCTCATAGGCTCACTGCTGAATGTTGTACATTTCCCACATGGGCAGGAAGATGCCCAGGGCGAGAATCAGGACAAAACTTGCCATAATGACCACCATGATCGGTTCAATACGATCACTCAGACGCTTGGTATCGTAATCCACCTCCCGCTCATAGAACTCGGCCACTTCCGAGAGCAGTTGGTCCACCTGGCCGCTCTCCTCCCCCACGGCGATCATCTGCAGCACCAGTGGCGTAAACATGCCGCTGGTCATATGGGTCTGAAACAGCCCTTCACCGCGCTCCACACCGGCCCGAATCTCACGGATCTTGTCACCCAGCCAGGGGTTATCAATGGCCCGGGCACAGAGATCCAGCGCCTGGTTGACAGGCAGACCGGCCCGCAACATCACGCTGAACGAACGCGCATAGCGGGCCATGGAGGCCCGTTCGATAATGTCGCCGATCACAATCAGGCCAAGTTTTTTGCGGCCCCAGACTCGGGCCCCCTTATCGGTTTTGATATACCGACGAAACCCGTAAAAACTGCCCACGGCGACAAACAGCAGATAGGGCCAGAAAGCGACAAAGAAATCGGACACACCCACCAGAATGCGGGTTGGCAACGGCAGGTCCGCGCCAAACTGGGAAAACATATTGGCAAAGGCGGGAATCACCTTCACGTTGATGACCATGATGGCGATGGCCAGGGCGATCAATACAAAGCTGGGATAGCGCAGCGCCGCCTTGATGCTCTTGATGGTTTCCTGGTCCCGCTCCAGATACTCACTCAACTGCTTGAAGGCGCTCTCCAGAGAGCCACTGCCTTCCCCCACACTCACCACGCTGATAAACAGGTTGTTAAACACGTTCGGGTGGTGACGCATCGCTACTGATAATTCCAAACCGGATTCCAGACGGTCGGCAATGTCCTCCAGGGTATTGCGAAAGGTCACATGGCGCAGGTTGGCGGCCAGGCCGCGAATGCCGCGTACCAGAGGCACGCCCGCCCGGGTAATGGTGTACATCTGTCGGCAGAACATGATCAGGTCAACAGTTTCTACCTGCCCACTGTGGCGCCACTCCTGCCAGCGCTCAGACCAACTGGGGCGGTGTTCATAGGGCTCGATGGCAATGGGCGTCACCCCGCGCCCGGCCAGTTGGCCAGCGACGGCGTCGGGGCTGGGGCCTTCCAGTTGGCCGGATACGGGGCGACCTTCGGCGTTGCGGCCTTTGAACTGGTAGAGGGCCATCAGATCAGCTCTGCCTCATCTTCGATCTGTGCTGAGACTTTCATGACTTCTTCGAGGGTGGAGATGCCCTCAATCGCATAGTCGAGTGCGCTGTGACTGAGGGGGCGATAGTTGGGGCTCTGCTGGGCCGCTCGGGTAAACGCATTCAGGCTGTTGTCCCGCAGCGCTTCAGCCATGGCACCATTGACTTCCAACAATTCGAAAACCCCGACCCGACCCCGGTAGCCGGTATTGTGGCAATGGGGGCAGCCCGCCCCCTGTTTAAACTGCACCTGGCTGAGATCGCGCCCCTTCGCGATGGCCGCCAGCAGTTGGCGTTCGTTGGCATCCGGCTCGTGATCCTGAATGCAACTGGTACAAATGCGGCGCAACAGGCGTTGGGCCACAATCGCCTTGAGTGCCGTGGCCACCAGGTAGGCATCGACGCCCATATCAATCAGACGCAGCGCGGAGGTCAGGGCATCGTTGGTGTGCAGGGTGGACAATACCAGGTGACCGGTCATGGCCGCGCGCAGGGCAATTTCGGCGGATTCCGCATCGCGGATCTCCCCCACCAGCAGAATGTCCGGGTCCTGGCGCAGTGACGCCCGAAGCACACTGCCAAAGGTCAGGCCGATACGCTCGTGCAATTGCACCTGGTTGATACGTGGCAAACGGTACTCCACCGGATCTTCCACGGTAATGATCTTCTTCTCGGGCTTGTTGAGCTCCGAGAGCGCGCCGTACAGCGTCGTGGTTTTACCACTGCCGGTCGGACCAGTGACCAAGACCAACCCGTGAGGGCGAGCAATGATTTTACGAAACCGGTCGACCAGCGCGGGGGGCATGCCGACCTTGCCGAGAGGCAGTACGCCATCAGTGTGGTCAAGCAGACGCATCACCACCGACTCGCCAAATTGCACCGGCATGGTGGACAGACGCACGTCAATATTGCGGCCTTTCACCTTCAGATTGAAGCGCCCGTCCTGGGGTTTGCGCTTCTCGGAAATATCCAGCCCGGACATCAGTTTCAGACGCACCACCAGGGCCGGGGCAATGCGCTTTTCGTTCATCACCTGCTCGAGCAACACGCCGTCGATGCGGTTGCGAATCCGCAATACGGTTTCATCCGGCTCGATGTGAATGTCCGACGCTTTGGCGGTGATCGCCTCTTCAAAAATTTTCTGCAACAGCTTGACCACCGGCGCATCGCTGTCGGTCGCCTCGGCGGCGAAATCCGTCAAATCGATCGCGGAGCTTTCCAGCTCTTCATCCAGTTCTTCGGCCAGCGAGGCAATTTCACTCGCCTGACTGTAGGCGATATCGAGCACATCCAGCAGCTCGGACTCGCGGACCACCGCCGGTTTGATCGTCTGATCGAGCTGGCGGGTCAGTTCATCCAGACAGAAAATATCCGTGGGGTCGGCCATCCCCAACAGCAGACCGTCGGGATCTTCCCGCAGCGGAAGCACCCGATAACGACGAGCACTGGTTTCCGGCAAGCGCCGGATCAACTCCTGGTCAAACCGGAACTGACGCAGCTCGACGAAGGGAATATTCAACTGATCGGACAGCAGGTTGAGCAGTGCATTCTCGTCCACGTACCCGAGATCCACCAGGGTGTTCCCCAGCTTCCGGCCGCTCTGCTTTTGCTCTTCCAACGCGTGGGAGAGCTGGTCGTCGGTGATCATCTGCTGGGCAACCAGCAGATCCCCGATGCGAATACGTTTGCGAGTGTTCTGTTGAGTATCAACCATATCAGGGTTCCCGGTTTTCGGTTCGACGGGCCAGTGCGTCGACACGCCCCTCCAGGTACCGGCGAATGGACTCACGGCCATCGTAAGCGCCACTGGCCAGCGCCTGTTCGAAGGCTTGCAGTGCCGCCGCCGCTCGCTGGCGGGCATCTTCCGCCAGCCCCAGCCCCAACCAGTAGGCCGGCTGTGCGCCAAAGTCATTCAGTAACTGCCGGTAATGATTGGCCGCTTGCTCGTGTCGCCCCTGCTCATAATTCAGGCGCGCCCACAAAGCGCGGTAAGGCTCATTGCCCTCAGCATGTTCCGCCGCGTTCTCCAATAGTGCCAGCGCCCGGGCATTATCTCCACGTAGAGACCAGAGCTCAGCGCCCAGGCGCGCGTGTTCATCATCGGACAATGCCCGTGATTCGTTCAACAGTTGCTCTGCCTGTGAGTCGTTACTCTCTTGCAGGTAGAACTCCACCAATGCCACGGTGCTCACCGTCGGCGGCACCCTATCTTCCGGCCACTGAGCGAGCGTCTGCTCCAGAAAATGCCGGGCCCGGCTACGCTGATCCCGAGACCACCACTGGCGCGCCTGTTGCGCGCGCCGTCGATCTTCGCTGGCAAGATCGAGTTGTACATTGAGCGAGGAGGCGTCTGCCGCCTTCTCGGTTTCCGGCTCCGTACCTTCGCTTTGCGAACGATTTCGCAGTGTCTCCAATCGGGCTTCGCTGTTCTGCATCCCCGACAACTGCGGATCGACCGAACGAGCCCGACGCAGAAATTGCTGGGCCTCATCCAGAGCCTCCCGGTCCATGGCCGCTTCAGCCAGCTCCCGATAACGCTGGGCAATCGCCGCCAGCCCGGCGAGCGCCTCCGGATGATCAGCACTGAGGGCTAACACTTGCTGATAATATTCATACGCATTGTCTCCCGCCGGGCGCGTCAACCGGTCCCGGTCCCGGGCCTGGCGAGCCTTGTCGAGCAGCAGCTGAAGATCCTCTGAGAAGCCGGAGTCCTGCGACTCATCTGGAACCGCCTCAACGGGTTCCTGAGTCAACGGTTGACTCAATGCCGCCTCTACGTCCAGTGTTGCCGGCATGCGGGGCTCCGGCTCAGCGACTGTGGATTCAGCCACCGGCGCAGAATCGATTGCTGGCATCGGTTGTTCTGTCATCGGCGCACTGCCTTCACCGCCCGCTCCAACCAGTGACCAAAACACCAGTGCGGCTATGACCAGTGCCACGAGAACGGCCAGACCCGCACCAACAAAATAGCGCGATTGCATTGGCTGAGTGCGGTGCGTCGATGGGCCGGCCGGGTTCGGGGAGGTACCGCCCCGTCGATCCAGGTCGCGCAGCATGTCATTCATCAGACTCACGTCGTGCCCCCGTACCACCAGAGCCCCACGCCCACCAACAACAAGGAGACCGCCAACCAGGGAGTCCAACCAAAAGGCGTGACGGACAGCCAGCGCCCCAGCCGACGACTTTCGGTGGTATCCTTCACGGCCCTGGCCACCTGCGCCCGACCTACCATGGAACGTCCCTGACCGAAGCTGACCAACAACGCCTTGTGGGCGAGCACATTGATCAACCGGGGAATTCCCCCGGATGCGCGATGCATCAGCCGGACCGCGCCCCGGGTAAACAGCGAGCACCCCCGATAACCGGCGGACTGCAGACGAAAATCGAGATAGTCGGCCAGGGTGCGGCGATCGATGGTACCGAGGGTTTCCGAAAACACGATTCGCTGTTTCAACTGACGCAAGTCGCTGCGATTGAGCACATCTTCCAACTCGGGCTGCCCCAACAGAACCACCTGCAACAGTTTGCTTTTTTCCGTTTCCAGATTGGTCAGCAGACGCAAGGCTTCGATGGTCTCCCGGGGCATGGCCTGGGCTTCATCCACCACCAGTACCACGCGCCGTTTCTCCGCGGCGAGTGCCACCAGCCGGGCGTAGATCTCATTCAGCAGTTGATAGGCGGGCATATCGGGCGAGGACGGCACACCGATTTCCTGGGCCAGGAAGCCTTTCAGTTCGTCCGGCGTCAGGTAGGGGTTGGGAATGTACGCGGTAAGAAACTCCGGCCCCAGGCTGGCCAGCAGCTTGCGGCACAACAGGGTTTTACCGGTGCCCACTTCCCCGACGATTTTGATGAACCCTTCGCTGTGTCGCAGGGCCAGCAATACCGTATTGAGCACCGCCCGATGGGCGGCGCTGTCGAAGAAGAACTGGGTATCGGGGGTGAGGGAAAACGGCATCTCCCGCAGCCCGAAGTAGTCCTGGTACATGACCGGCTCCGCGCTATTGCTCCCAGAGGTCGCGATAACCATCGCCCATCTGTTGCATGCGATTGCGACTGCGATCGAGTTCGTCCTGCCAGGTGCCATCATCTACCACCACCGGACGCAACAGAATCACCAGTTCGGTTTTCTGGCGGCTACGCCCCTGGGTTTTGAACAGGCTGTTGAGCAGTGGAATATCGCCCAACACCGGCCGCTTGCCATCGGTGTCCCGGGTATCCTCCTGCATCAGGCCACCCAGCACCACCACCTGGCCGCTGCGCGCCCGGACAATGCTGTCCGACTCGCGAATACCCCGTTGTGCCAGAGGCAAGGCGAACTCCTCGCTACCGACGGTAAACACTTTCAGTTGGTCATTCACTTCACTGACCACCGGATGAATGTGCAGGATCACCTCGCCGCTGTCGGCGATTTGCGGGGTCACATCCAGGGCAATACCACTGAAGAAGGACGACAGTTCGATATTGGGCGTGCTGGTCACCGACGCCACATTCGAGGTGGTGTTATTGGAGATACCGGTCACAAAGTATTCATCGGAGCCCACTCGAATCAGCGCTTTCTGGTTGTTCACCGTGGACACTCTGGGGCTGGACAGGACCTGCACGCTGCCCTGAGTTTCCAGCAAGTCGAGCAGCTCGGTTACATCACCCACCTGCAGGACGGAGGTAAACAGGTTTTCAGTACCGCGTTGCAGTTCTTCCAACCCGGAAATCTGACGGGAACTGCTTCCCGGCGGAATGGTGGTGACGGCCGAATCCTGCTCCGAGTAGCTGGTCGAGCGCAGCCGATTATAGCCGTAGTCCAACTGCCCGCTGATGACGCCCCAGTTGATCCCCGCCTGGAACCCTTCGTTCAGACGGACCTCCAGAATCTTCGCTTCCAGAATCACCTGACGCCTTACGCTCAGCTCGGAACGCTCCAGAAATTCCCGCACCGCATTCAGCTCATGAGGCATGGCCTTGACCACCACCATACCGGCCTGGGGGCTGACCATCACCATCTTGTCGCCACCCTCACCGCCGACAATGGCGGACACCGACTGGCGCAGCGATTGCCAGAAATCGGTGCGGTTCATGGTCTGCACCCGCGCCCCCGGGGACACCTCAGACCCATTGGTCGAACTGCCGTCTTCACCGGCGAGCAGGCCCAGCAGGTTGGCACTGTCATCGCCGCTGCCCGAATTATTGCCGGAACCGCGATTGTTGCGGTTATTGTTTGATGATTCACTGCGACCGATCGACAGGTTGGTGTCCGACACCCCCACCCGCTGAACATCCAGGTAGTTCACATGGAACACCTGAGTCTGAAGCTCGTTGGGATACACCGTGTAGATATTGCCCGAACGCCGGTAGTCATAACCGTAAATGTCCCGTGCCACTTCCAGCACTTCATCCACCGTGACTCCTTTCAACTCCAGCGAGAGACTGCCACTGACATCGGGGTGCACCACAATGTTGGTGTCTGAGTCCTGCACCAGCCCGAGAAAAAACGCCTTGGCGGGTACATTGCGCACTCTGACATCAAACCGCTCCGGAGCCACCTCCTCGCTGCGACGGCGCTCTGGAACCAGTGCCTGGCTCACTTCCTCGGGTACCGTCTGAGCCTGCTCACGCTGCGCCTCGGCCACCTCACTCATTTCACGCTCAGCCGCCAACTGCGAATCGCGCGGCCCAACACAGGCCGTCACCAGGACGACCGCCATCAGCGCGGCGGCGGTGTGCATCGTTCTTCTCAGAAAATGCGGATCCATAATCGTTTGCCTCATTGCTCCGCGGGCCTCGTTCGACGTACGGATTCATCGTTCAAATTCAAACGCCACTGCCGGCCGCTCTGACCGACAATCACTGAATGGGATTCAACTTGCAGCAGGCGTACCCCCCCGGTGTTGGCAATCATCTCGCCCGCCGTCAGGGACTGTCCGTTGATGATCGCCAGGCGGCGCGAGTCGCCCGCCATGATTGCGTTCAGCGTCAGGGACACCGACTCGCGGCTGGCCCGGTAATCCAGGGGGCGAGTGGGGTCGCGCTGACTGTCCGCCCACACCAGCGCCGACCACCCGATCAGACAGGCAATGCACAATAATCTAGACACCGAGCAGACCCTCCTCGGCACTCAGGGTATAAACCCGCAATCGAATATCGCCCACCGGGTAGTCCATCACTTCGTAATCCAGACGATCCCAGTAGAACCGCCAGGGCAGCCCTTCGAGCCGGCGCAGGAAACTCAACACTTCAAAGAAGTCACCGCTGACATCAAGCTCGACACTGTGTCGAAAAACACCGGTCGCCGTTTCAACCGGTTCCGCCGCTTCAGTGCCATCTGCGGCCTTGGTCAACGGCAGTTCCTCAACGGGAAGCGTGCGCACCCGTCGCAGCTGCAGCTCGGTGGTGGAAATCAACACTTCCTGAAGAATCTGCGGCAGTTGATCCGCACTGACCAACCCCTGGGAAAGGCTCGCCAGACTCGCATCCAGCTCATCCAGTGTCCGCTGCAGTTGCTCCAACTCCCTTGCGGGTCGGTTGTCCGCCTCGGTGCTCATCAGGGCGGCCAGCTGTGCCTGCTGGGCATCCCGATCGTTTGCGACGGCGGTGCGCTGCTGTTCAATCTGCTCGCGCTGACGCTCCTGAGGCAACTCAATCAACCATTGCCAGAACCCGATCAACACCGCGATCAGGCATAGCAAGAGCAGTACCCGCTCACGCAGGGAATAGGCCTCCACCCGCTCGGCCCAGCGCTGCCAACTCTGCTGCCAATCAGTCACGCGATCGCCCTCCCCGTGCGTTGGTCTCGTCGGCCTCGGCGCGCTGCACCGAAAATATCAACCCCGGTCCCCGGTCATCCGGCTCCCGCGCCACTTCCAGTACGCCGAATGACACGCTGGCGAAGCTCTCATCCTGACGCAACTGCTGTAGATACAGCGGCACCTGTTCCGGCTTGCGCACCCGGCCGGCCAGCTCGACGTACTGCCCCCCGGATTGCAGCGAAAACTCCGCCAGCGCCAGATCATCCATGGCATGGCGGGACAGGCTCAACAGTTGCCCGGAAAACCCCTCGGCGTTGCCGAGATTCTGCTGGGACATCAGGCGCAGAATCTGCTCCCGCCGCTGAATTTCCTGACGCAAACGGGCCACCTGCTCTTCCACCGTCGCACCGCGACGGGCGGGCAGTTCGGCCATGAGCCGCTGCACCTGTTGTTGTAATGTCTCCAACTGCGCGCGTTCATCCGTCAAGCGGGCCTGGAGCGAATCGGTGTACGCCGCACTCCACAGCGACAGGCCGATAATCAACACCAGAACCACCGCGATCGCGGCGATCATCTGGTTCAGGCTCAACCACACCCGACGGGGGTGAAACTCCGGCAAATACAGATTGACCTGTTGCATCAGTCCCCCTCCGTGAGTCGCAGCGCGGCGCCGATGGCGGCTAGGCACAGCGTCAGGGTGTGAGACTGAACCTGATCGCCCAGTGTCAGCGACGACTCGATGTCCAGCAACGAAACCGGCATCGGCAAGCCATTGGTCAGTGATTCAGTGATTTTATCAGGGCTGAGGTTTTCCCCGATCAGACAGATCTGGCCGGGCGGCGGCTGGCGCATCTGGCGTTCGAAGTAATCCAGGGAGCGTTGGATTTCCAGTAACAGGACATCCTCCGGCAGATCTTCCAGCAGCCCACCTTCATAGGGCACATTAAAGCGGCGGGCCAGGTGCAGGTCGTCACCGCGGACGATATGCAGACTGCCGGTGCCACCGCCCAGCTTGACCAGCGCCACCCCCCGGGCCGTGTCGCACAACCGATACACCAGGTTGCGCAACGCCAACTCCGGAATATCGATCACCTGGAGATCCAGCCGGGCGTCCGCCACCTGAGCGATACGCTGTTCAATCAGATGGCGATGGGCCACCGCAACATAGGCCATGCGCTTCCCGCCGCGGCTGCGATCCTCCGGCAACAGAAAGGCATCCAGTACCGCCTGGTCGGCGGGAAAGTCAATCAGGTCGCGAATTCGCCAACGCAGGGCCTCGCGCAGCTCCGAGGTCGGCACGGCCGGAGCCTCAACCAGGAGCAGATTGTAGTCTTCCCGCCCCAACACCAGGTGACAGGCTTTACGGCGCAACCCCAACTGCTCCACACGCTCCTCGAGCAGCCGACCTTGACGCTGGCTATCGCTCTCGGGGAGCCACTCAGCGGCCTGGAGAAAAGGTCGGGCCGTTTCGCCCTCACCGGCATGAGTCTCAATGGGATGGGCCTCGGCGCAGACGAGCGAAACCCCGCCCTCGTTGAATTGGACGCCAACTGTACCTGTACTGGATGGTCGTTTACGAAATAAGCTCAACGGCTGGCCACCTGGGCTTCCCGAGTTATTGTTGACAGAGGCAATAAACATGCCTGAACGCTGGTATTATGACGCATCGAGCGCACTAAGTCCCGGCGAACCACACAATCGCCAAGAAAATCTCGCCTTGAAGACGCTTTATATTTCTTTTTGTTATAACCAGCGTCACGAGGCCCGGATCTTGCGCACAATAGTACACGAAATCGGCTGAAAACCAATGTTCCATATTGTTTTATTTGAACCGGAAATACCGCCCAACACCGGCAATATTATTCGTCTGGCGGCGAATACCGGCTTTCACCTGCACCTGATTGAACCCTTGGGTTTTGTGCTCGATGACAAACGGCTACGCCGCGCGGGACTGGACTACGGTGAGTGGCAGTCCCTGAAAACCTATCCGGATTGGCCCAGCTTCCTGGAGCAGGCGCAACCGGCGCGACTGTTCGGACTCAGCACCAAAGGCCACCGTTACCCGAGTGAAACGACGTTCGAAGCGGGGGACTACCTGCTGTTCGGCCCGGAAACCCGAGGGCTACCCGCGTCCATTCGGGACGAGCTGGGCCCGGACCATCTACTGCGCATCCCCATGGTGGCCGACAGTCGCAGTATGAACCTTTCCAATGCGGTGTCCGTAGTGGCCTATGAGGCCTGGCGTCAATTGGGGTTTCCCGGCAGCCACCGCTGACGCCAACTCCAACAGGCTGGTATCATGCCCTGCTCAAAGGGCGCCAGCCTGATCCAGCATTCGTACCACAGTTGATTAGCAAGGGGACTCATGAGTCAAATCCAGATATTGGTGGGTAGTGTCACCGGCAATGCCGAAGGCATCGCCGAGCTCGCAGCAGAGGAACTGCAACGCAAAGGCCACCAGATCAGCATCAACAACTTTGCTCAGGTGGAAGACCTGGTCCGAAGCCCCGATGAAATTTTACTCATCTGTACCTCCAACACCGGCGCCGGCGACCTGCCGGACAACCTGCAGCCGCTGTACGTTCAGATGACCCGCGAGTATCCCGCCATTGCCGGGCGCCAGTACGGCCTGATCAATCTCGGCGACAGCAGCTACACCACCTTCGGTGAAGCCGGCCAAGCCATCGACGATGCATTCGCCGACCTCGGCGCGCAGCGAATCGGCGAGCCTCTGGTGCTGGACGCCTGCAGCGGCGACGACCCCGAAGAGTCCGCCCGGGAATGGCTTGAGCAGTGGGCGACGCTCCTGCCGGATGGAGCACCGTCATGAGCCGTGCCGCCATCGGGCTGTTTTATGGCAGCTCCACCTGCTACACCGAAATGGCGGGCGAAAAAATCCGCGCGGTACTGGGTGAAGACCGGGTGGATATGTTCAACATTGCCGATGAACCGGTCATCACCGCCCAGTTTTACGACTACCTGATTTTCGGCATCCCGACCTGGGATTACGGGGAGTTGCAGGAAGACTGGGAGGAGATCTGGGAAGAGCTGGCGGAGCTGGACCTGCGCGGTAAAGCGGTGGCGCTCTACGGACTGGGGGATCAGATCGGTTACCCCGAATGGTTTCTCGACGCCATGGGCTACCTGCACGCGCAACTGCTGGCCCGGGGCGCCCGCCCCTGCGGCTACTGGCCCCGGGAGGGCTACGAATTTGAGGCCTCTCAGGCACTCACCCCCGAGGGCGATCAGTTTGTGGGGCTGGCACTGGATGAAGAGAATGAGTTCGATCTGACCGACGAGCGCATCGCACGCTGGTGCGAACAGATTACCCGGGAGTTCGGCCTGTGAGCGACGCCCCGGAGACCGGCACTCCGGGGCCGGATCAGAACCTGGAAACCGCTCACCTGCAATGGGATGAGGCGGGTCAGCCAATCTCCACCCGGTTCGACGACGTGTATTTCTCCCGCACCGACGGACTGGCCGAAACCCGTCATGTCTTCCTGCACCACAACCGTCTGGCCGAGCGCTTCCAGGCTCTGCACGAACAGCCCGTGACTGAACGCCGCTTCGCCATTGGCGAAACCGGCTTCGGCTCGGGCCTCAATTTTCTGGCTGCCTGGCAACTCTGGCGACAAACGGCCCCTGACGATGCCCGCCTGCACTTTATCAGCGTGGACCGTTTTCCCCTGCAGCGAGACGACCTGCAACGGGCCCTGAGCCTGTGGCCCGAACTCAGGGCGCTCGCCAATGAACTGATCGATCAATACCCACCCACCGTGGGCCCGGCGTTCCACCGGTTACATCTGGACCGGGGGCGAGTGATCCTGACACTGATATTTGATGATGCCCAGAGTGGCTTGGCCCAGCTACTGAGCAGCGATCACCCTGATTTCATCCACTCTGGCCCAGCCCTGGACGCCTGGTTTCTGGATGGCTTCGCACCGGCCAAGAATGCCGATATGTGGACTCCGGAACTGTTCACTACCCTGGCTCATCTGAGCCGGCCCGGCACCACCCTGGCCACCTTCACCGCCGCTGGAGTGGTCCGGCGCGGCCTGGCCGCTGCGGGCTTCACGCCGGAGAAAGTGCCCGGCTTCGGCCGCAAGCGGGAAATGCTCACCGCTCAGTATTCAGAGCAGCAACCGGCAGCGGTACCCCAGACACCCGCCTCACAGGCCTCAGCCCCCCACCGCCTTAACCGCAAAAAACCCGCCCTGCCCTGGGCTCTACCCTCCCGCCCGGGGCTTGGGCCCGATGCGCCGCGCACGGCGCTGATTGTCGGGGCCGGATTGGCGGGCTGTCACAGCGCGCGGGCGCTGGCCGAACGGGGCTGGCAGGTGACCGTTCTGGAGCAACACCCCCGTGCCGCGCAGGAAGCCTCCGGCAACCCCCAGGGGCTGCTATACGCCAAACTTTCCCCCAAGAACTCGCCTCTGGCACGTTTCAATGTGCTGAGTCTGAGCTTCGCCCAGCGTTTTTATCGGCCCTACTGGCCAAACGGCGCCGCGTGCGGATTACTGCAGGTCGCCACCACTGACAAAGAGCGTCAATTACAGACCCAAATTGCCCAGCGTTACGAGGCTACGCCAGAGCTGGTCCGCCCAGTTAGTGCCGCCGAAGCGGGCGAGCTCGCCGGCCTGCCAGTCCCCCAGCCTGCCCTCTACTTTCCCCAGGCGGGATGGTTGAGTCCGGCGACGCTGTGTGAAGCACTACTCGACCACCCCAATATCACTCTGGGAGGCGAGACCACGATCACCGAGCTCAGCCGGCAGGGAGAACTCTGGAGCGCCCGGGACCTGAACAACCGCGAGCACCGGGCCCGCATCGCGGTATTGGCAAACGCCCGGGCGGTGCGACGTTTTTCCCAAACCGCCGCCCTGCCCCTGAAAGCCATTCGCGGACAGATTACCCAAGTGAACGCCACAGACCGGAGCCGGCAGCTGAAAGCGGCACTGTGTGGCGATGGCTACCTCGCTCCCTCAGACGGCGCCCAGCACTGCCTTGGGGCCACGTTCAATCTGCACGACACCGATACGGCGATAACGGAACGGGATCAACAGCAGAATCTGGAACAACTGGCGCAATTTGGCCCCGAGATCGCCAACCTCTTTGCGGATCAACCATTGGCCTCACTCGGGGGA
>NZ_DGMV01000064.1:61669-63815 GCF_002388575.1 Marinimicrobium sp. UBA4509 | reverse complement strand
CGCACTCGGGGGACGCGTTGCGTTTCGCTGCACCACGCCGGACTATCTGCCCCTGGTGGGTCCCGCCCCGGACCGGGCCGCGTTTCTGGAGGACTTTGCGCCGCTACGCAAGGACGCCCGACTGAACATTCCCCGTCCGGGGCGCTACCACGACGGTCTGTTCATCAATGTCGGCCACGGGTCCCGCGGGTTGTGCTACACCCCGCTGAGCGCCGAGCTGCTGGTCGCCCACATCGAACGGGAGCCCATGCCGCTGGACCGCGAGCTGATTCAGGCGCTGCACCCGGCGCGTTTTCTGATCCGGGATCTGATGCGCAACAAGATTTGATCCTTCAGCTCACCGAAAGCGGGACTCAAGGCTGGTCAGTGGACGCCGCTGGCTGCTCGGGGGCGGGCTCCGGCGGGTCACTGATGATCTGGGAGCCGCTACCACAGGAAATTACCGTGCGCATGGCCGCCTCGACACTGATGTGTGGCAGCAACTCCACACAGTCTTCGGTCAGGTGATAGACAAACCCCGACGAAGGAATCGGCGCCGTCGGCACATACACGGTGCAATCGCCATTGCTGTGCCGCGCCGTCACAATGGCGGTCACCGACACCGGGTTCTGACGCCCCATGATGTAGGCGCGGCACACCTGGCCACGCAGTAGCGAGGTATTGTTTTCACCGCCGAGAAACTGCATGACCACTTCCCGGATGGTGCTGTAACCGGGTGCAAAGCGCGTGAGCCACTGATCCACCCGGTTGTGTATCCAGCGGCCAATGCTGGTTTTGACCGCCAGGCCGATCAGGAAAAAGGCGCCCAGCACCAACACGATGCCGAGCAGGTCGGCCACCTGCTCCGCCAATGGCGCCCAACTGGCCAGCCAGGCGCTGATCGGGGCAATCACGGCGGTCACCAGCCCCAGCAGCCACTGCAGGATAAAGATGAAGATCGCAATGGGCAGCGCCACCATCAAGCCACCCAGTAGCGTCAATCCCACAAACGACTGCCAACGTTTCATAAATGCCTTCCCGTTGATTACCATAGAGCCCTCACTGTCCAGGACCACGCTTATGACACAATCTTCCGGTGCTTTCAACACGCTCATCCGCGGGTGCGGCCAGATGCTGTGGCTTAGCGGTCTGATGATGTCCCTGGTCGCCTGCGCCGACACCGGCCCTCGCGACATTCTTCAGTACCAGTTCCAGATCGAGGCAGAGCAACCCCACGACCCCACCCTGTTTACCCAGGGATTACTCAAGCGTGGTTCACGGTTCTATGAAAGCGGGGGCCAATACGGCCAATCTCGCCTGGTCATCTATCAGGACAACGGTCGGCAGGTCGAGCGTGAACGGCCTCTGGCCGCACGCTACTTTGCCGAAGGGCTGACGGAACTGAACAATGAACTCTACCTGCTGACCTGGCGGGAAAAAACACTACTGGTTTACGACGCGGGCACACTTGAACCTCTGCGAGAGATGAGCTATTCCGGCGAGGGGTGGGGCCTGACCAATGACGGCGAACACCTGATCCGCTCCGACGGCAGCGCCCAGCTTTATTTCCATGCACCAGAGGACTTCAGCGTACAACGTCAAATCACCGTTACCGAAAACGGCAAGGCAGTCACACGCCTGAATGAACTGGAATACGTCGATGGCGCCATCTGGGCCAATATCTGGTATTCAGATCGCCTGATCCAGATTGATCCCGACAATGGCCGGGTGATCGGCTCTCTGGATCTGGCCGAGCTGGTACGCACAGCGCAGCCCGAGACGTCCGGAGCAGTGCTCAACGGTATCGCCTACGACGCCGAGCATAACCAGTTCTGGGTGACGGGAAAGCTGTGGCCTACACTTTATCGGCTCTCCTTGAGTCCCGAGCCCTAGTGGTCCCAAACCGCGGATAGCCGCGTATAAAAAAAGCCGCACATTCTGCGCGGCTTTCTTATACGGCGTCATCGGTGAGCTCAGAGCCCAACGACATTATCCGCCTGAGGGCCTTTCTGGCCGTCTTTCACATCAAATTCCACGCGCTGGCCTTCTGCCAACGTCTTGAAGCCGGTACCGGTGATAGCACTGTAGTGCACAAACACATCCTGGCCGCCTTCCTGCTCAATAAAACCAAAACCTTTGGATTCGTTGAACCACTTAACAACACCTG
>NZ_DGMV01000064.1:61058-61580 GCF_002388575.1 Marinimicrobium sp. UBA4509 | reverse complement strand
GTTGAACCACTTAACAACACCTGTACTTCTGGACATAGTCTTAACCTTAACGTTTTGCTGAGTCGAATGAAATCCGCACCGGTACCACATGACTCCGAACGCGGGACAACCCGCTGGCACAGTTCACTTACTTATGACTGACAAAACGTGGTGCTAAAAACAGGCCTGAAGCGTGTACAGGACGACCTTGTTAGTACGACGGTGTAACCATAAATAATGCGGCGATTGGCCAGCAAAAATGACTATATACTCGTTGCAGAGCCCCTGTAAAGAGCCCACCGGTGCAACACCTTTACCCTGCCAGACAAAGCTGCAACAATAGCCTCACGACCTTTATGGAAGATGCCATGATCCGGATCAGCACCTCTGAAACCAACTGCAGCCACGACCCCCAGACCTCCTGCGGCACCTGTCGTCTGAACACTCTGTGCCTGCCGCTGAGCCTGCATCTGGATGACGTCGATCAGCTCAACCGGATCGTCCAACGCGGCCGCCCCCTTCACAAGGGCGAACATCTCTATT
>NZ_DGMV01000064.1:55252-61005 GCF_002388575.1 Marinimicrobium sp. UBA4509 | reverse complement strand
TGGCGAACATCTCTATCGAGCCGAAGACCCGTTCGACGCCTTGTTCGCAATCCGCTCCGGTGCGGTCAAGGCCTCCACCCTCAACGAACAGGGTGAAGAACAGGTCACCGGCTTCTACTTGCCCGGCGAACTGGTGGGCCTCGACGGCATCGCCGATAACCGGTATACCAACACCGTGGTCGCGCTGGAAACCTCGTCCATCTGTGAAATCCCCTTTGAACAGGTGGAGGATTTGAGCCTCAAAATCCCTTCTCTGCAGCGCAATGTCTTTCAACTGCTCAGCCGGGAGATCACCCAGGATCAGCAGCTGATCAGCCTGCTGAGCAAAAGCAGCGCTGAAGAGCGGGTAGCCACCCTGCTGCTGAGTCTCTCCAGCCGCCATCAGCGCCGCAAGCTGTCGCCCACCGCCTTCCGACTGCCCATGTCACGAACGGATATTGGTAACTTTCTCGGGCTGACCATCGAGACCATCAGCCGGGTGTTCAGTCGCCTGCAGCAGCAGAAAGTGCTGTCTGTCGACAAAAAAGAAATCCATATTCTGGATATGGAGCAACTGCGCCAACTGGCCAGCCAGCGCCACTGACACCGTTTGCCGATCAACCCCACAGGACTGACTCGCCCCATGCCCGATTCACAGACCCGACTCGATCAGACTCTGGCCGCGTTCGACGCCGCCAACGCCGAAGACCCGAACCGGGAAACGGATCAGGGGGAGAGCCACCCCAAAGAGTGGCTGTACGGCCGACGCATGACCGAAACTCTCAACGTCTTCTGTCCGGATGCTTCGGAACCCCTGCAACTGGCCGCGCGCTGCCAGCACATTCGCCGCTGGGAGAGTCCACGCAGCGACTACCCCGACGGCCGGGCCGGTTATAAAAAGTGGCGCAGCCAGCTCGCCCTGCACCACGGCCGGGTGGCCGGTCAGATCATGGCGGAGCACGGCTACGATGAAGAGACCATCCGCCGGGTGCAGGATATGCTGATCAAACGCAACCTCAAGCGCGATCCGGAGGTGCAGACTCTGGAGGATGTGATCTGCCTGGTTTTTCTCAGTCACTACCTGGAAGACTTCGCCCAGAAGCACAATGAGGAAAAGCTGATCGATATCATCCAGAAGACCTGGAACAAGATGTCGGAGAAGGGCCATGAGGCGGCACTGAAGCTGCCGTTGTCGGAGCCGATGGGGCGTCTGATTCACAAGGCGCTGGGTGCATAAAAGGCCGCAATCCCGCCAAACCCACCTTAAAATTTGCTACAATTGCCGGTTTTGCAAAACCGGTGAACATTTCATGGCAGCGATTACCCTCTACGGCATCAAAAACTGCGACACCGTCAAGAAAGCCCGCCGTTGGCTGGACGACCAGGGCGTGGACTACCGGTTTCACGATCTACGCTCCGACGGGCTGACCGAAGCCCAAGTCACCGGCTGGCTGAGCGAGCTGGGAATGGACCTGGTGAACAAACGCAGTACCAGCTGGAAAGCGCTGGACGAAGCCACCCGGGAGCAAATGACCGCTGACAATGCGGCTGCGGTGATTCTCGAGAACCCCACCCTGATCAAGCGTCCGCTGCTTGATACCGGGGATGCCCGCCACGTGGGGTTCAAGGCAGACGATTACACCGCCTGGTTGGCCCACTGAGCGGGCCTCTCGCACTGCATCGCGTTTCTTTCAATTTCCGTATTAACGTAATGACCCACAGGACATGACCATGACTCAACTGTACAGCCTCGGCCTTGGTGTCGGCACCCAGAATCTGAACAACGAGTGGTTGGAAGTTTTCTACCCTCAGCCTCTGCTCAACCCGGCCGAGGCCACCGCTTCCGCCGTGGCCCAGGCGCTGAACTATCAGGGCGGCAACCAAGTGATCGAGCTGGACGTCGACAAGATGCAGGGCCTGGCTGAGGCGCTTGAGCAGGCCGGAGACGATGCCCAGGCGGCCATTGCCCGCTCCTTCATTCACAGCAAGCGTCCGCTGGTCGCGACGCTGCTGGCCGAAGACAGCGCGCCGAAGTCGGTGCCCGAGGGTTACCTGAAGCTGCACCTGATTTCCCATCGACTGGTCAAACCTCACGGTACCGACCTGACCGGTCTGTTTGGTTGCCTGCCCAACGTTGCCTGGACCAATCAGGGCGCGGTGGATCTGGACGAACTGCCGGAGCGTCAACTCCAGGCCCGCTTGGCTGGTGATCTGCTGGAAGTGGCCTGCGTGGACAAGTTCCCGAAAATGACCAATTACGTGGTGCCCAAAGGCGTGCGGATTGCCCACACCGCCCGGGTTCGCCTGGGTGCCTACCTGGGTGAAGGTACCACCATCATGCACGAAGGCTTTGTGAACTTTAATGCGGGCACTGCCGGCCCCGGCATGATCGAAGGTCGTATCTCCGCTGGCGTGTTTGTCGAGTCCGGCTCCGATCTCGGCGGCGGCAGCTCGACCATGGGCACCCTGTCCGGCGGCGGCAACATCATCATTTCCATCGGCAAGGAGTGCCTGTTGGGCGCCAATGCCGGCACGGGCATTCCGTTGGGCGATCGCTGCACCATCGAATCCGGTCTGTACATCACCGCGGGCACCAAGGTGGTAGTCCTGGACGATCAGGGCAATGAGGTGAACACCGTCAAAGCCCGGGAACTGGCCAACCAGTCCGGCCTGTTGTTCCGTCGCAACTCCCTGACCGGTCGGGTCGAATGTGTGACCAACAAGACCGCGGTGCAGTTGAACGAGTCGTTGCACGTTAACAATTAAGTTAGGTTAGGTTACGGCGGATGCGCGCAAAGCGCTTATCCGCCCTACGCAAACCACGGCAATATCCGTGGGGCGGATCGGTCCGACGCCTCGGAGGCCAAAGGCCGCATCCGCCGTTCCCAAAAGCCGCATCCGCCGACACCCCAAGAGACCTGCTATGACCCCCACACTCCAACTCGCCCACGACCTGATCCGCCGTCGCTCGGTCACCCCCGACGACGCCGGCTGTCAGGACCTGATGATCCAGCGCCTGGAGGCCATCGGCTTTCAGGTGGAACGGTTGCGGTTTGAAGAGGTGGACAACTTCTGGGCCACCCGGGGCACCGACGGGCCACTGCTGGCCTTTGCCGGGCACACCGATGTGGTGCCCACCGGCCCGGAAGGTCAGTGGCAACATCCCCCGTTCGAACCGGTGGTCGAATACGGCATGCTGTACGGTCGGGGCGCGGCGGATATGAAAGGCTCTCTGGCCTCCATGGTTGTGGCCTGCGAGCAATTTGTGGCGGAGCATCCAGATCATCAGGGCCGGATCGGTTTTCTGATCACCAGCGATGAGGAAGGCCCCTCGGTGAACGGCACTGTGAAAGTGGTGGAGTGGCTGGAAGCCCGCCAGGAGAAAATCGACTGGTGCATCGTGGGTGAGCCCTCCAGTACCGACCGGGTGGGCGATGTGATCAAGAACGGTCGCCGGGGTTCCCTTGGTGGCATCCTGCGAGTCAAAGGCGTTCAGGGGCATGTGGCCTACCCTCACCTGGCCGACAACCCGATTCACAAAGCCGCCCCGGCGCTCGCCGAGCTGGCGGCACAGGAGTGGGATCAGGGCAACGAATTCTTTCCCGCCACCAGCTTCCAGATTTCCAATATCAACGGCGGCACCGGGGCCACCAATGTGATCCCCGGCGACGTCGAAGTGGTGTTCAATTTCCGCTTTTCCACGGAAGTGACCGAAACGCAGTTGCGTGAACGCACCGAAACGATCCTGAATAAACACCAGCTGAATTACGAGCTCGACTGGAAACTCAGTGGTCAACCCTTCCTGACCGCCGAGGGCGAGCTGGTCGACGCCGTCGTCAAAGCGGTAGAACAGCACACCGGGCAGAAGCCGATACTCTCCACCGCCGGCGGCACCTCGGATGGGCGTTTTATCGCACCTACCGGGGCCCAGGTGGTCGAACTCGGTCCGCGCAATGACACCATTCACAAGGTGGACGAGTGTGTTAAAGCGGAAGATCTGGACACCCTGACCGCGCTCTATCAGAGCACGCTCAAACGGTTGCTCATCCGCTAAAGTCGATCACCTGCTGAAGACCGAGAGGGTACTGTGCAGAATTATTTTCGTTTTATCGCCCAGTCCTGGCCACTGTTGGCGTTTGGGTTTATCAGTATTTTCTGGGGTAACTTCGGGCAGTCGTTTTTCATCAGCTGGTACGGTACGCCCATTCAGGAGTCTCTGGGGCTGTCCGCCGGTCGGTACGGGTCCCTGTATTCCATTGCCACACTGACCAGCGGCCTGCTGATCATGGTGTTCGGGGGGCTGATTGACCGGCTGCCATTGCGTTTCTTTGCCTCCCTTTCTGCCGTGGGGCTCACGCTAGCCGGCATCGTGATGGCGCTGGCCTATCACCCCCTGCTGTTGTTACTCGGACTGTTTCTTCTGCGTTTTTGCGGCCAGGGGCTGCTGCCCCACACCGCACAGACCACCATGGCCCGCTATTTCGACCGGGACCGGGGCAAGGCATTGAGCGTCTCGGCCAGCGGCGTACCGGTCGGCGAGGTGATTCTGCCCATTGCGGCAGTGGCACTGATCACTCTGATCGGCTGGCGGGGCAGTTGGGGCGTCATCGCCCTGCTGACCGTGGTGCTCTACATTCCCCTCATGCTCTGGCTGCTCAAACAGGCCCCGGTGGACACCCGCAGCCGCCCCGCCACTGCGGACGCTGAGGTACTCAAACGCAGCGCCGGGCGGCGGGACATGCTCAAGGATTACCGGTTCTGGCTGGCTCTGCCCACGGTGCTGGGCGGTCCGTTTATGGTGACCGGCATTTTCATCCAGCAGGGTTTTATTCTGGCCGAGAAAGACTGGTCGGCCGCCTGGCTGGCCAGCTGTTTCATTATTTACGGCGTCACCCACTGGGTGGCGCAACTGGTCACCGGCATTCTGATTGATCGCTTCAGTGCCCAGACGGTGCTGCGTTTTGTCCTGGTCCCCCTGACCGGGGCGGTATTTGTACTCGCATACTTGAAAGGCAACTGGGTGGCGCCGCCGTTCATGATGCTGTTGGCCATGACCATTGGCTCCGGCAGTCCCGTGGGGGGTGCGCTCTGGGCCGAGGTGTACGGTACTGCCAAGCTCGGCTCCATCCGCTCCCTGATGAGCTCCCTGATGATCATCTCTACCGCCATCTCACCCTTTCTGTTCGGAGTGCTGATCGACCGGGATCTGACCGCCCTTCAGATTTTCAGCGGCACCGGCTGGGTACTCATTGCCGCCCTGATTCTGGTGCAGTTTTCCTATAAGCCGCAGCAGACAAAACAGTAAGACTTTCCGGATCTCTCGACTCTTGGCATCATGGGTCCTCCACGAATAAAGGAAGGCCCATGCTGACATCACTGCTTCATCAATCCAGCCACTGGTTCAACCGGTTGGCGCTGTGGCCACTTCTGTTTGTCAGCCACTTTCTGGCCGCCAGTCTGCTGGCCTGGCACCTGCTTGCTCAAGTGGACTTCGGGTTTTCCCTGGCCTACCCGCTCCTGGAAATTGATCAGCACATCGAGCGTTTCGGACCGGAAAACCGGTACAAAACCGGGTTTGGCGAGACATCACAGGAAGAGCATGTGCGCCTGTTCGGCGAAATCACCCGCAGCATTCAGAGCAGTGGCGAGGGTCTGGCGGAGATTCAGTACACCCTGCCCAACGGCCAAAGCACCACGCTGATGCGCCTCCCCGAAGTCATTCACCTTCAGGATGTGGCTCGGCTGGTGGATCACTACTATCTGGCGGGCCTGAC
>NZ_DGMV01000064.1:51298-55067 GCF_002388575.1 Marinimicrobium sp. UBA4509 | reverse complement strand
GGCGGGCCTGACGGCGGCGGTATTACTGGTCGTATTGGTGCTCTACGCGCGCCAGCGCCAGCTGACACCACCCAGGCCGCGGAAGGTATTGTGGGTGACCGGTGCCAGCCTGGCGGTTGGCGGTGTCGCACTCTGGGTGATCGGCCCGGTGAAGGTCTTCTATTGGCTGCACGAATACGCCTTCCCCGAGGATCATCCCTGGTTTTTCTACTACCAGGACTCCCTGATGACCACACTGATGAAGGCGCCGGACCTGTTCGGTTTTATCGGCGCACTCCTGCTGCTACTGACCCTGATTCTCTGGGCCCTGTCCGGGGCGCTATTGCTGCGCGGTTTCAGGCGCGGGCGCGCTCTTCCTTGATCAGATCATAGGCGGTACGGATTTCCTGGGAGCGCTCGGTGGCCTCCTTGATCATGTCCTCCGGTACCCCCTGCCCGATCAACTTGTCCGGGTGATACTCACTCATCAACTTCCGATAGGCTTTCTTCACCTCGGCATCACTCGCCTCGGGAGAGACACCCAAGGCATCATAGGCCTGCCTGAGCCGGTCCCGGGCTGACGGTCCGCTGGCCCCACCCTGATAGCGCTGCTGGCCACTGAAGCTGTTCTGGGCCTGGATCATCCGCAGCAACTGCTCAAACATGGCGCTGGACAGGCCCAACCCGAGGGCAATCTGACGCAGCACCTGGACTTCCTGCTCATCCAGCTCGCCGTCGGCCAGGGCAATGTTGACCAGGTAGATCAGCAGCATCCGCACCAGATTGGCGCGACGGCCACAGACCTCCCGGAACCGGGCCACCTGGGCATCGGGGTCAAACTCCGTCGCCACGCCTTCCTTGAACAAGGCGATCGCCTGCTGGCGATGCTCGGGGGTAAGCCCCATCTCGTTCATGTAGGCTTCGGTCTGCTTGATTTCGGATTCGGACACCCGACCGTCGGCCTTTGCCAGGTGGCCCAGCAGGCGAAACACCGTCTCGAAGAAAGTCTGTTCGATTTCCCGACGCCGCTCGGGCGAGCCCTCCGCCTGAATCTGGTTGTACCCCTTATCGAAAAGGTGGCCCACCACCAAGCCCAGCAGAGCCAACAAGGGGCCACCCATAAACCAGCCAAGCACACCGCCAATGAGTTTTCCGAGAATCATCATAAATAGATCGTTTCCTTTAACTGTTCAGATCATCAGGAGCTGCAGGAGAGCATGGAGCAGCCCGCCTTGCGCCGGGCCCACTCGGGCCGGCGGGCAAAGTAAGCGGCGTTCTCTGGCTGTTCGTCGTAGGGTCGACGCAGAAGTTCCTGCAGCCGATGAATTTCACTGAAATCCTCCGCTTCGGCCCGATCAATGGCCTGCTGGGCCATGTAGTTGCGCAGCACGTACTTGGGGTTGGTGCGGTTCATCAGGGCCCGCCGCTGAGCGTCTTCGGTACCGTGCAGTACCCGGTCCTGAATCAACCGGTCCCGATAGCGACGCAACCATTCGGCCATGGTGTGCTCGGCTTCGAAGGTCGGTGGCTGGTAGTAGGCTTCCAGGACCGGCTCCAGCAGCTGAGCGCTGTCCGCCTCTTCTCCGGGAGTCTCGCCATCCGGATGGAAATCCGCCAAGCGGCGGAAGAAAATCGTCATATCGATCTCGGCGCTCTGCAATACCTGCTGCAGTTCAGACACCAGCACCGAGTCCCCATCCTCCCAGCGGCTCAGGCCCAGCTTTGCGGTCATATCCCGCTGCCAGCAGCGCTGATATTCCTCGCGATAGACATCCAGCACCGCCTGTAGGGGCTCTACCTCGCCAATCAGAGGATGAATAGCATTGGCCAGCTGAGCGAGATTCCACAGTGCCACCTGGGGTTGAGCGCCGAATCGATAGCGACGCCCCTGGGCGTCGGTGGTGTTGGGAGTCCAGTCCGGGTCGTAGCCTTCGAGCCAGCCATAGGGGCCATAGTCGATGGTCAGCCCCAGTACCGACAGATTGTCGGTGTTCATCACGCCATGGACAAACCCCACCCGCATCCAGTGGGCCACCATCTCGGCGGTGCGCACCGCCACCTCTTCCAGCCATCGCAGGTAGGTGTCACGGCCCGGCGCGCCGAGGTGAGGGAAGTCAGTCTGTATCGTCACGTCGAGCAATTGCTGGAGCAGCTCATGCTCCCCGCGGGCCGCATGCAGCTGAAAGTGGCCGAAGCGGGTAAACGATGGGGCCACACGGCAGACCACCGCTCCGGGCTCCCACTGGACGTTGCCGTCGTAGAACATGTCCCGTTCAACCTTATCGCCAGTGAGTACCAGGCTCAGTGCCCGGGTGGTCGGGACGCCCAGATGGTGCATGGCTTCACTGCAGAGAAACTCACGCACCGAGGAGCGCAGCACCGCCAGACCATCGGCGCCCCGGGAATAGGGCGTGCGCCCGGCGCCCTTGAGTTGCAGGGTCCAGTGCTCACCCGCCTCGTTCAGAACCTCGCCCAGATTGATGGCCCGGCCATCACCCAACTGCCCGGCCCAGTGACCAAACTGGTGACCACCGTAGACGGTGGAGTGCGGTTCCATACCGGGCAACAGCGCGTTGCCGGCAAACACCTCGGCAAACGCCTGGCTGTCACAGTCTTCAGGCAGGAACCCGAGCGTATCGGCCACTTCGCGGGCGTAGGCAACCAGAGTCGGTTTACTGGCCCGTCGCGGGGCAACCCAGCTGTAGCTGGCGCCGGTCACCGGGCGCGGCACATTGTCCGCCACCGGGTCGGCCGGCAAGGCCCTCAACCAGCGGTTATCGAATTGGGGAAGGTGACGAAATGAAGAGGAGGTATCGGTCATGGGGCCAGTATATCATCTGGCCCCATGGCGGGGGTTAATGGACGCGGCGACGGGCAGCCCAGAGGCCACCGAGACCGATCAGCAGCAAGACGAAGCCACCAGCCTCGTTAACCGAAACGGCTGTATCCTGGAACTGCAGGCTGTCCATGGCGAAGATGCCACCGGCAGCGTCAACGACCAGCCTGGAAACATTGGTAAAGTCAGCCGCAATCCAGAGCGGCTGGTTTTCGAAGTCCGGGTTGATCTGCGCGTCGACCAGCTCGCCGACCTTATTGCCCTGACCATCATAAGCCACCAGGGTAATCCAGAACGACATGTTGTTGTAATTGCTGGTCGACGCGAAATAGGCCCCCATAAAATCAAAGGGATTATCGCGGGTAATTTCCAGGTTACTTTCGAACCCCTGATTGAACAGAAACTGGCTACCACTGTGCGCCGCATCGCCGAACCCCGACATACCGGAGTCGCCCAGCCCCCAGCGACTGTCCCAGTTGAACCCCGCATAGCTTTGTTCGGACACACTGCCTTCTGAGGGGTCCAGATCATCAAAGGTAATCAGATCCGCGCTTGCCAGGGGTGCGCCAAGCAGCAGAGCTATAGCGAGGCCCTTTAGCCAGCGCTGTGTGAAATGAATTCCGTCTTTCATAATTCCAGATCCGTGTCATATGCCAATATTTGGTGGGTTTAAGCGCCATCCCAATATGGCATTTAATGCAACGAAAGAGCCAGAATTAAAAAACCCTTTAAAAACAATAGGTTAAATTTTTTCGCGCAAACACCCATCCTCCGACAATGCTTTTGGCGCCAATCCTGTAAAGCGCTTCGACAAAACCCTCCCCGTCAAAACCTGCGTCGGACCACTGAATTCGGGGCCTCGTCGGGCAAATTGACAGCGGTTACCCACCCCTTCGGTCACCCGCTCCTTGACGCTCCGGATGACTGCTCTTAACCTAGGCGCCCTTTGAGTTT
>NZ_DGMV01000064.1:43699-51168 GCF_002388575.1 Marinimicrobium sp. UBA4509 | reverse complement strand
CTGCTCTTAACCAAGGCGCCCTTTGAGTTACTGGGCGAGCCCAACTATGACCTACTGCCTGGCCATCAACGTCGAGAACGGATTGGTGTTCTGTTCGGATTCACGCACCAACGCCGGGGTCGACCAGGTGAGCACCTACAGCAAGATGTACCGCTTCGGAATTGAGGGCGAACGTCAGTTTGTGGTGCTCTCCGCCGGGAACCTGGGCACCACCCAAGCAGTGATTTCCCGCTTGAAGCGGGACATAAAGGATGGTGCCGAACAGAGCCTGAAAACGGTTGAGTCCATGAGCGACGCCGCCGAATATCTGGGTGAGGTCAATCGCGCCCAGCAGGAAAAACACTCCGATAACACCAGCGCCAACTTTGAGGCGAGCTTTATCATCGGCGGGCAGATCCAGGGCGAGAAGCCCCGGGTGATGATGGTGTATCCGGCGGGCAACCATATCACCACGTCGAAAGACACCCGCTATCTGCAGATCGGGGAAAGCAAGTACGGCAAACCGATTCTGGACCGTATCCTGACCGCCAAGACCGACCTGGACACCAGCGCTCTGTGCGCCCTGGTCTCCATGGACTCCACCATGCGCAGTAACCTGACGGTGGGGCCTCCCATCGAGCTGCTGCGCTACGAGAAGGACTCCTTCACCGGTCAGCATAACCGCTTCGATGAAGACGATGAGTATCTGCGGGAACTGAAAAAAGCCTGGGATGCGCGCCTGGTGGAGGCATTCGTTCAACTGCCGCCTATTGACTGGCAGCCGCAATCACCCGATGAATCACACGAAGCTTAGCGATCACTGAGTCGGTCAGCACGAACGGATAGGCGTCCGGCAGGCCCATGCTGCGATTCAGGGCGTTGAGCACCACGGTCAATTCCACCCAGCTCTGGACCAGCTCGTCCACCGAATCCGTCGCCACCACGGGGGCGGAGCCAAAGGCCCGGGCGGTGTCCAGGGTATCCCACATGTGCAGGTAGTGCGCCCAGGTTTCGGCCCAATCCTCCAGCGGGTGTGAACAGGCATAGGCGCTGATGTGGGTACCCTGCCAATTCGGGTTGCCCCCCTGCTTATAATGGCTTTTCAGCGCTTGCTGATAATCCACGTGGGGATTGCCAAACACCTCGATCACCTCCTGCTCCCAGGCCGTCCCCCGCACCAGCAGGTCGTAGTAATAGTGACCGCTCTCGTGGCGAAAGTGCCCGAGAAGGGTCCGGTAGTACTCCCCCAGTTGCTGGCGAATCCGCTCCCGGTAGGCATCGTCCGCCTCGGCCAGGTTCAGGGTGATCAACCCCATGGCGTGGCCGGTGGCCACATAGGATTCACGCACATTGGCGTTGGAGCGGCTGTCCTCCAGGAACGCGAACTGCAGGCCGATTTTGGGCGCCTCATGACGCCCCTGCACCGGCAGCCCGAGCTGCATCAGGGTGTAGATCAGATGGCGTTTGGCCGATTCCAGCTTGGCCCAGTGGCGCACATTCCCGGGGCGTTCCAGGTGCGGTACGATCTTGTTCAATCGACAGGACCGACAGTAGCGGTGACGATCACCGGCGGGCAGCACCCAGTTGCAGCTCTGATATTCGATGTGATTGCGACAGTCGTGAAAGCGTTCGCCCGAGGCACTCACCAACACTCCGTCGGCTTCGCGGATCAGCGCCACCATATCCTGCCGCTCGGGATCAAACCGCAGCAGGCGCCCGCAGTTCAGGCACTCGCTATTATCAAAGAAAACGCGCTGGCCGCAGGTGCACTTGAAGTCTTTCATAGGGGTTATTGGCTCTGGGCCTGAGGGGCGACAGGCAGGAACCAGGTATTGGCAATCTGCCGGTGAATATCCGCCACTTCCAGTTGCACGTTGTCGACGTACTCCTGAAGGCCGGATTCGAGCAGCTCGGGGATGTTGGCACTGCGCAGGCGACGGCGCACGCCGGTCACCGCCCGCAGGGCTTCATCACTGTTGGGCAACTTGTGCAGGCAGGATTCCAGCTCACCCAGGCTGTGGGACACTGAACGCGGAAACATACCGTCCTGCAACAGAAAGGTCACCACATCCTCCGCGTTCACCCGGTCCTGCACATGCTGGCTGTACATCTGATAGGCGCTGAGCGAGCGCAACACACTCATCCAGAGAATATTGTCGTAGGGCTCCAGTACATCTTCCTCACCGCTGAGGTGGGGCAACAGGTTCGCCGAGCCGGCATCGACAATGCGGGTGGTCATATCGGCCCGTTCCAGATTGCGTCCGATGCGGATGAAGTCATAGGCGCTGTTGTGACTCATACAGCCCGCCAGCAGACCGGTGAACTGCTGAATGCTGGCAATGACCGTATGCAGCACGCGGTTGCGCTCGCGCCGGGCCACCGACTTGGACAGATTGTCCTTCACCTCGAGATACAGGTTGTTGATCAGCTCCCAGGCTTCCATGGGAATGATTTCCCGGGTGATACGCGCATTCTCCCGCGCCCAGCTCAGTGAGTTGAGCAGCGAGGCCGGATTGTCGCGATCCGACAGCATGAAGCGCACCACCGTGCGCTCATCGGCTTCCTCGGTATCGCCCCGATTGAAGTAATCGCCGGTGCCACTGATTTTGATCAGTGAGCCCCAGCCCACCCGGATACCCCGGGGCAGATCCATCAGCAGGTGAGAGTTGACATTGACCAGGCGCGCCACGTTTTCGCTGCGCTCCATGTATCGGCTCATCCAGTAAATACGTTCTGCAACTCGTGACAACATCTTATTTATCCCCCTCAACCACGATCCAGGTGTCTTTACTGCCACCCCCCTGGGAGGAGTTCACCACAAAGGAGCCCTTGGTCATCGCCACCCGGGTCAGGCCACCGGGGGTGACATGATGATCCCGCCCCTGAAGAATGAACGGCCGCAAGTCGATGTGTCGCGGTTCGGCGTTGCGCGGCGTCACCACCGGCGACGTGGACAGGGACATCAACGGCTGCGCCATATAGTTGCGCGGATTGGCCTTGATCTTCTGGGCGAAGGCTTCCCGCTCTTTCTTGCTCGCCTGGGGCCCCATCAACATACCGTAGCCGCCGGACTCATTGGCCGGCTTGACCACCAGTTTGTCGAGGTTGGCCAGCACATAGTCCCGATCCTTTTTGTCGTTGCACAGATAACTGGGCACATTGGGCAGAATCGGGTCTTCGTCCAGGTAGTATTTGATCATCTTGGGCACGTAGGTGTAGACCAGCTTGTCATCCGCCACCCCTGCGCCGGGGGCATTGGCCAAGGCGACATTGCCCTTGAGCCAGGCGCGCATCAACCCCGGTACACCCAGCACCGAATCGGGATTGAACATCTCCGGGTCGAGGAACAGGTCATCGATCCGCCGGTAAATCACATCCACCCGGGCCAGGCCATTGATGGTGCGCATGTACACCATGTCATCCTCTACCACCAGGTCACTGCCTTCCACCAGCTCCACACCCATCTGTTGAGCCAGATAGGAGTGCTCAAAATAGGCGGAATTGTAGATGCCCGGAGTAAGTACCACCACTTCGGGAAACTCCATGGGGCGCGGAGAAATCGCCGCCAGGGTATCGAACAGTTGGTTGGGGTATTCGGTCACCGGCAGAATGGTATGGTTTTCAAACAGCTCCGGCAGCACCCGCTTGGTGACCTTGCGGTTCTCCAGCATGTAGGACACGCCCGAGGGAACCCGCAGGTTGTCTTCCAGGACGTAAAACTGCCCTTTCTCGTCGCGAATCAGGTCGGTGCCGCAGATATGCGCCCAGACCCCAAACGCCGGCTTCATGCCAATGCACTCCGGCCGGAAGTTTTTGGAATCCGCCAACAGCTCTTCCGGGAAAACCCCGTCCTTGATGATCTTGCGCTCGTTGTAGACATCGTCAATAAAGCAGTTGAGTGCCTTGAGGCGCTGGATCAGGCCGCGCTCGGTTTTTTCCCACTCGCGCTGGGAAATCACCCGGGGAATGATGTCAAAGGGCCAGTCGCGGTCAATATTGCCCGCGTCGCTGTAGACGGTGAAGGAGATCCCCATGGTCTTGATCGCCAGCTCGGCGGAGAGCTTGCGCTCCTGAAGCTCCTCGCCGCTGAGAGAGGCAAGGTAATTGGCCAGATGGCGGGCCGCTTTGCGCGGGTTGCCGGGGGAGCTGATCAGTTCGTCGTAGAAGTCGCCACAGGCGTATTCGCGCCAGTCAATCTGCATAGCCGGATCCCTACTGCTGTGAGTGATGCTCGCGCTGCAACAGCGCGGAATCATTGACGATAGCAGCTCAATCCACAAAGGCCAAGCGGGATTCCTGCTTCCCTGCGCCGGGTAGACGCCACTATCTGGGCGGATCAGGAACCAACGCCGAGCTGTTATTCACCCGGAACCAGCCCGCAATGCTATAGCGCTCACGCTGGGCGGGACGGACTTCGTGGGGGAACACTTCGCTGAGGAAAATCACCAGCTTGCCGTATTCGGGACGGACGCACTCCAGCTCTGACTCACCGTCTTCGGCGTAAATCACCAGCTCGCCACCGTCATTCGATTGCCATTGGGGGTTGAGATAAAAGACCGTGGACAGCACCCGGTTGGACTGCCCCTTGAACGCATCCAGGTGCTTCTTGTAAAAGGCGCCGGGCGGGTAGCTGGCGAAGTGGGCTTCGTAATCAAACAGCCCGAGAAACAGGCGGCGGTTGAGCCCCTGGCGCAGTTGCTCCATCCAATCGAGAAAACCGCCGGCGCCCTCGCTTTGCCCCTGCAACCAACAGATTTGGTCCGAGCGCACAAACCGGTTAACCTGAAAGTCGTCCTGACGGCCAATACCCGCCGGTTTGAACTCCGCACTGTCGAGCTGCTTGAGTTCAATAAACAGCCGATCCACCAGTGCCGGGGGGACAGCGGCGGGTATCACCGCATAGCCTCGGGTTTCCAGTTGCTCGGCGATATAATCCAGCGTGTCGCCGTCGGAGGGGCCCCGGGGCGGTAGGGGTTGGGTGCTCAATCGTGGTCCTGCCTTTACGTTCCGGGGCGCCATGGGACCGGCGCCGTCAGACGGCTATATACCGTAAATTAACGCGGAATACACGCTTTTCAATCGCGAACCCGGCAATTTTATGAAGCACTCATGGCTCGCCGCCCTAAAGGCGCACTACACCGGCTCTCTGGAGCAGGGCTTCCGCCAGTTTCGGTTGGGGGTTTCGCTGTTCTTTCTCGGCGTGGTTGGGCTGTATATCGCCAATACGCTGATCGAACCATCGATCGAGCAGGAGCTTGTGGTATTGGCGAGCTTACTGGTGGGGGGTGCGGGCTTCATCTGGGCCATGATGGCCCACCTGCGGATGCTGATCGGGCGACTGATCCGGTTTTTCAGCCGGTAGGTAGAAAGATCAGCCGCCAGCGATGGCGTCCGGACTCAGTTATCCGAGCCCGGCTTGGGGGCAAAATTGCTGTAGGGGAACTGGGTGACCTTCTCGCCCTTGAATTCACTGATCTTGCCCGCGCCTTCCTTTTCCACCTCATCGATACGAACGATGGCGTGCATGGGAATATAGGAGCGCTTGACCCCGGCGAATTCGTTTTTGAGCTTCTCTTCCGACGGGTCGACCACCAACTGGCTGCGCTCACCGAAAACGAACTCTTCCACTTCAATAAAGCCGTACATTTCGCTCTGATAAATGGCGCAGGCGAAGACCTCATAGACCTGGCCCTGATTGACGAAAATGACTTTGTAGACGGGTTTTGCGGCCATAGTACTGCTCGGGTTTTCCAGACAAATCGAAAGGGCGCGAAGAATAGCACAAATCCCGTGCTGAATAGACCCATTTTTGGGTAGATTTTGATCAATCTATGGGATTTCAGGCCCAAGATCGCTATAATGCGCGACCTCGAATTTGACCATTTTTTAACCAGGTTGTTGCCATGACCACCGAGCACAGCACCCCGACGCCGAAAAAGCTCTACATCAAGACCCACGGCTGTCAGATGAACGAGTACGATTCCGCCCGCATGCGCGACCTGCTGGGCGAATCGCACCAGATGGTGGCCACGGAAAACCCGGAAGAAGCGGACGTGATCCTGATCAACACCTGCTCCATCCGGGAGAAGGCCCAGGAGAAGCTGTTCCACGAGCTGGGCCGCTGGAAGTCACTGAAAGACGCCAAACCGGACCTCAAGATCGGCGTGGGCGGCTGTGTGGCCAGCCAGGAAGGGGAAGCCATCTCCAAGCGGGCGCCCTTCGTGGACATGATTTTTGGCCCCCAGACCCTGCACCGCCTGCCGGAAATGATCGAGACCCCGCGTGGCGACAGCGCCGTGGTGGACATCAGCTTCCCGGAAATCGAGAAGTTTGACCACTTGCCCCAGCCAGAGTCCGACGGGGTCAGTGCCTTTGTCTCCATCATGGAAGGCTGCTCCAAGTACTGCACCTTCTGCGTGGTGCCCTACACCCGGGGCGAGGAAGTCAGCCGTCCGGTCACCGATGTGCTCGCCGAAATCGTGCACCTGGCCGGTCAGGGCGTGCGGGAAATCAACCTGCTGGGCCAGAACGTCAACGCCTACCGGGGCGAAAACAGCGACGGAACCGTGGTCGACCTGGCCGAGCTGATCACCTACGTCGCCGCTATCGACGGCATCGACCGCATCCGTTTCACCACCTCTCACCCGGTGGAATTCAGCGACTCGCTGATTGATGTCTACAACGAAGTGCCGGAGCTGGTCAGCCATATTCACCTGCCGGTACAGAGCGGTTCAGACCGGATTCTGATGGCCATGAAACGCGGCCACACGGCCCTGGAATACAAGTCCAAGCTGCGCCGCCTGAAGGCCAACCGCCCGAACATCAGCTTCTCCTCGGACTTCATAATCGGCTTCCCGGGAGAAACCGACGCGGATTTCAAGGCCACCATGAAACTGATTCATGATATTGGCTTTGATACCTCCTTCAGCTTCATCTACAGCCCCCGCCCGGGCACCCCGGCGTCGGATCTGCCGGACGAGACGCCGATGGAAGTGAAGAAAGAGCGTCTGAAAATTCTGCAGACCCGTATCACCCAGCAGGCCCAGGACATCAGCCGCAAGATGGTGGGCAATACCGAGCGGGTGTTGGTCAGCGGGTACTCCAAGAAGGACCCAGGTCAGTTGTCCGGGCGCACGGAGAACAACCGGGTGGTAAATTTCCGCTGCGATGACCCGGCGTTGATCGGCAAGTTTGCGGATATTCTGATCGAAGAGGCATTACCGAATTCGCTGCGCGGGACCTTGTTGAGCTCCGAGTTGGATCAGGATTGGGCGGCTTGATACTGCGTCAGAGATTGACTCCGTAGGGAGTCCGGGCACGCTACCGGGTAACCTCTTCTCAAAACGCGATGAATACGTCCCTGTAGCTCCCTCGCTTCATCCGTGAAGCGAGGGTTTGAGAAGAGGTTACCCGGCACCGTGCCCTCCGGGGTAAATTCGCGCCCAACGGGGTGCTCACCGGACAAGGGGTGACGGCGGATGCGGGCTTCG
>NZ_DGMV01000064.1:39304-43579 GCF_002388575.1 Marinimicrobium sp. UBA4509 | reverse complement strand
CCGTGGAGCGGGGGACCCGCGATTCGAGCCTGCGTGGACGCCCCACATGGATGTGGGAAGTGTCCCGAAGCGCCGGGAGCGCGAAGAGGACCGTATTTACGGCGTGTCTTGAACGGCCTTCCCCTTCCCGGACCGGACGCTCAGATAACCACAAGAGCCTCTTATAACCCAGGGTTCGCAAAACCACCCGGGCTAAGAAACAAACGGCCGAAGATTTGCCTTTTCGCCATCATTTTTATGGTTTAGGCTTAAAGTAAGTCCATAAACAGGAGAACGACACCTCATTGAATAGTCACGCAGTAACCAGCCCCGACGCTGTCACCCATCGGGTGACCCTGGAACCCGACGACAACCGCCGTCTCGCCAGCCTCTGTGGTCAGTTCGACCAGCACCTGCGCCAGATCGAAGAGCGCCTCAATATCCAGATTCGCAACCGCGGCAACCAGTTCGCGCTGACCGGTGATGCCCAGACCACCGAGACCGCCGCTGAGCTGCTCAAGAGCCTCTACCGCGAAACCAACACGGCGGAGCTCACCCCTGACGAAATTCACCTTGCCCTGCAAACCTCCGGTATCGAGGAGCTTATGGACCAACTGAATGACCGCGTGACCGACGAGGGTGCCGCCGAATCCGGTACCGGTGGCGATCAGGCCTCCGGCGGCATGACGCTGATTCGCACCAAGAAGTGCACCATCAAGCCCCGGGGCGGCAATCAGCAGCGCTATGTGAAAGCCATCCAGGCCAACGACATCAACTTCGGCACGGGCCCGGCCGGTACCGGGAAAACCTACCTGGCGGTCGCCTGCGCGGTGGAAGCCCTGCTCAAAGACGAAGTCGAGCGGATTCTGCTGGTACGCCCGGCGGTGGAAGCCGGCGAGAAGCTGGGCTTTCTGCCCGGTGACCTGGCCCAGAAGGTGGACCCCTACCTGCGGCCGTTGTACGACGCCCTGTTTGAAATGCTGGGCTTTGAAACCGTCGGTAAACTGATCGAGCGCAACGTGATCGAAGTGGCCCCACTGGCCTACATGCGCGGTCGCACCCTGAGCAACGCCTTTGTGATTCTGGACGAAAGCCAAAACACCACCCGGGAACAGATGAAAATGTTTCTGACCCGGATCGGCTTTGGCTCCACCGCCGTCATCACCGGCGACCCCAGCCAGATCGACCTGCCCAAAGGCCAGAAATCCGGGCTGCGGCACGCCATTGAGGTGCTGTCGAACGTCAATGGCATCAGCTTCACCCACTTTACCGCCAAGGACGTGGTGCGCCACCCGCTGGTGCAGCGCATCGTGGAAGCCTACGACGCCTTCGACGAGAGCCACCCGGACGACTGACGTGCCCCTGACCATCGATATCGCTGTCGCCTCCGAGGACGACGGCCTCCCCTCTTCCGAGCTGATCGAACGCTGGATTGGCGCAGCCCTTGAGGCGGGCGCCCATCAGCCCGATGCCGAGGTCAGCGTCTGTATCGTCGACGAGGCCGAAAGCCAGGCCCTCAACCACCGCTATCGGGGCAAGGACAAACCGACCAACGTTTTGTCCTTTCCGGCCGACCTGCCTGCCGAGCTGGAACTGCCCTTGCTTGGCGATCTGGTAGTCTGCGCCCCGGTGGTGGCGCGGGAAGCAAAGGAGCAGGGCAAAAGCCCCGAGGCCCACTGGGCTCACATGCTTGTGCACGGGACCTTGCATTTGCTAGGTTATGACCATATTGATCCGGAGGAAGCCGACCAGATGGAAAGCCTGGAAACCCGGATTCTGACTCGGTTACACTACCCGTCGCCTTACGACGAGGCCCCGATACCCGGCGCAAGCCAACCAACAGGACAGATTCAAACCCATGAACGATGACCCTCCGAGTAGCAGCCTTCAGACCCGCTACTCCGATAAAGCCGATAAAACCGACCGATCGGACAAGACCGAACGCGCCGACCGGTCCTGGTTGCACAAGTTGATGCAGGCCTTCAACGGTGAGCCGCAGTCCCGCGAGGAACTGCTGGAAATCATCAAAGAAGCCGCCAACAACAAACTGCTCGACCAGGAGGCACTGAGTATCATCGAGGGGGCCCTGGACGTCTCGCTCCTTCAGGCGCGGGAACTGATGATTCCCCGCTCCCAGATTGTCGCCATCCGTATCGACGAAACCCCCAAAGAGTTTCTGCCCAAAATCATCGAGTCCGGCCACTCCCGCTTCCCGGTGATTGGCGAGAGCTTTGATGACATCAAAGGCATCCTGCTGGCCAAAGACCTGCTGCGCATGATGCTCGAAGAGAACACCGACTTCAGTCTGGAGTCGATCCTGCGCCCGGCCAACATCATTCCCGAAAGTAAGCGGGTGAACGTCCTGCTGCGGGAATTCCGGGAAAAGCGCTACCACATGGCCCTGGTCATCGATGAATACGGCGGTATCGCCGGGCTGCTGACCATTGAAGACATTCTTGAGGAGATCGTCGGCGACATCGAAGACGAAACCGACGAAGAGGTCAGCGACGAGTTCATCAAGCGGGTCAGCGATACCGACTTTATCGTCAAGGCCCTGACCCCCATCGACGACTTTAACGACTACTTCGATGCCGGCCTGAGCGAAGAAGACTTCGACACCATCGGCGGCATTCTGATGCAGGAGTTCGGACACCTGCCCAAGCGCAACGAAGTCGCCACCATCGACAACTTCCAGTTCCGGGTACTGTACGCGGACAACCGCCAGATCCATCTGGTGCGGCTGACCCTGATCGAATAACCCCATGACCGAACTGCGAGCGGCGCTGGCGCGCCTACCGGGCTGGGCCGCCTGGCTGCTGTGTGCGGCCGCCGGCGGTCTGGTCCCCCTGAGCTTTGCCCCGTTTGACCTTTGGCCACTGGCGCTACTCGGCCTGGTGGCGTTCGCCCTTTTGTTGGATCAACAGAGTGGTCGCACCGCCTGGTGGCGCGCCTGGGGATTCGGCATCGGCCTCTACGGGGTTGGGGTGTCCTGGATTTTTATCAGCATCCACAGCTTCGGCAATGCCTCGGCCCCACTAGCGGCGGTCATGACCGGGCTGTTTGTGCTGTTTGTCGCCCTGGTGTTCAGCCTGCCGTTTTACCTCTATGGCCGCTGGTTCAGCCAGCACCCACTTGGCCCCCTGCTCGCCTTCGCCGCGCTCTACCTGTTGGGTGAGTGGCTGCGCGGCTGGCTGCTGACCGGCTTTCCCTGGCTGTACCTCGGCTACGGTCATCTGGATACCTGGTTGGCCGGTTGGGCGCCGGTAACCGGGGTGCTGGGGCTGAGCCTGATCCTGTTGTTGACCGCCAGCATCATCGCCCAATGGCTCCTTCGCCCATCCCGCCCGCGCATTCAAATCGCGGCCACTCTTCTGGTGTTTGGCCTTTGGCCCATCGGTTGGGGGCTGAACCAGATTGAATGGACCCAGCCTCAGGGAGAGCCGGTCACCGTCGGTATGATCCAGCCCAACATTCCCCAGGACCGTAAGTGGGACCCGACATTTTTTGAGCCCACTCTGAAGCGGCTCGATGGCCTGAGCGAAGACCTCTGGGACAACGACTGGCTGATCTGGCCCGAAGCGGCCATTCCCAGGGTGTACCACCAGATGCTGCCCTATCTGGAAACGCTCAATGTACGCGCGGAGGAGACCGAGACCGGCTTTATCACCGGGATCATTTTCGATGAGCGACGCAAAGGGGAGTACTACAACAGCGTGGTCGGGCTCGGCCCGGCGCTGGGGATCTACCACAAGCGCCGCCTCGTGCCCTTTGGGGAATACGTGCCGCTGGAGGATTGGTTGCGCGGGCTGATCGACTTCTTTGACCTGCCCACCTCCATCATCAGCCGCGGCCCCTGGGAGCAAAGCGGATTGCAGATTGGCGATGTGGGAATCTCCGCGTCTGTCTGTTATGAAGTCGTGTACCCGGACCTGGTGGCCCGCAGTGCGCGGGATCGGCAGGTGCTGCTTACCATCAGTAATGACGGCTGGTTTGCCGACTCCATCGGCCCGCTGCAGCATATGCAGATGGCCCGTATGCGAGCATTGGAAACCGGGCGGCCGATGATTCGGGCCACCAATAATGGAGTCAGCGCCTTTGTGGGTCATAAAGGTCAGATTGAAAAGCGGGCCGAGCAGTTTGTGCAGACGAATCTCGAGGGCAGTGTGCAACCCCGAAGCGGCATAACGCCGTTTATGGGGTGGGGGAGCTGGCCGGTGGCCATATTGTGCGGGATAGTATTGGTGTTGTTGCGGGTGTTTCCGCGGCGTTAAATTTGGGTGACGGCGGATGCGGCCT
>NZ_DGMV01000064.1:26759-39096 GCF_002388575.1 Marinimicrobium sp. UBA4509 | reverse complement strand
CGGAGGCCGCATCCGCCGTCACCTCTCACACAACAATTTACGGCTTACCACACCCACTCAACGTATTGATCGGAATCTTGAAATACCGGGTACCGTTATCCTCCGCCGGCGGGAACTGGCCCGCCCGGACATTCAACTGCACCGATGGCAGAATCAACCGCGGCATTCCCAGGGTCGCATCTCGCTCCTCCCGCAGCTGCACAAATTCGTCTTCGCTTTTCCCCTCACCCACGTGGATATTGCCCTTGCGTTGGGCCCCCACGGTGGTTTCACACTGGTGGTCGCGCTCCTCACCCGGGTAGTCGTGGCACATGAACATCCGGTATTCATCCGGAAACTCCAGTAACTTCTTCACCGAGCGGTACATCCGGCGCGCATCACCGCCCGGAAAGTCACAGCGGGCCGTGCCCCGGTCCGGCATAAACAGGGTGTCGCCGACAAAGATCGCATCGCCAATCCGCCAGGCCATATCCGCCGGGGTGTGGCCGGGGGTGTAGATCACCTCCCCCTCCAGCTCGCCAAAAGTGAAGGTCTCCCCTTCGGCAAACAGTTTGTCGAACTGACTGCCATCGGGCAGGAATTCTTTCTCGAAGTTGAAGATCTTACGGAAGATTTCCTGCACTTGGACGATCTGATCTCCAATGGCCAGCTCGCCGCCGACCTGCTCGCGCACAAAGGGCGCGGCGGAAAGGTGATCCGCGTGGGCGTGGGTTTCAAAGATCCAGTCGACCGTCAGGTGTTTCTCGCGCACGAAATCCACCAGCCGCTGGGCGCCCTCGGTGCTGGTCTGGCCGGCCTTGGGGTCGTAGTCCAGCACCGGGTCAATCACTGCAGCGTGGCCGACTTCGTGGTCGTAGACCACGTAGCTGAAGGTTTCGGTATCCGGATCGAGAAAGGGTTCGACCAACGGTTGTTTGGGCATGGGGCCTCCGGTATTGGATGTTTGATGTTCGGATTGCGGCCGGGTGGCGTTGGGGCGGCGAGGCTTGGTTACGGCGGATGCAGCGTGGTTCGGTTACGGCGGATGCGGCCTGCGGCCTTATCCGCCCTACGCAACCTGTCGTGGTATCCGTTTGTAATCGCTACTTACGCCTCGGCCTGCTCGGGCATCAACCCCGGGCAATAAATGGACTGCAGCACCCGGATCACGCGCATGGCCTTGTCTCCCGCCAGGCGGTAATACACCGTCTGGGACTCCTTGCGGGTCGCCACCAGGCCCGCCCGACGCAGGTTGGCCAGGTGCTGGGACAGGGCCGACTGGCTGAGGGGAATGTGCTCGTTCAGCTCGCCCACGGACATCTCCCCGGCCCCCAGGGTGCAAAGCACCATCAACCGGTGCTCATTACTCATCTGTTTCAGCAGGTTGGCCGCGTCGCGGCTGTGGGCCTGCATCTCTTCCAGACCCGCGGTGAATGCGTTCATTCGGATTTCCGCCTCCGTATTGACAGTGACATCATAAAAACGCAATATCGACAAATTGTCAACATATCTAATTTAGCATATTCTAATTTATTGGTATTTGGCCTAACTTCGCTTGTCTGCAGGCCTAAAAACTCGCGTATGCCGTCGGGACGGGGCCGTCCAAACGAAGGCCTGGTCATTGGTGGATTACTGAATCGGAGTCTGCTAATTTAGAAATGAACCTTCAAATTGAGACCTGAGCATGCCCCCACTCGAGAAAGTCATGTATGTCGAGGACGACTCGGATATTCGTGAAATCGCCACCCTGGCGCTGCGCGATCTCGGGGGACTTGACGTTCTCGTCTGCGAGTCCGGCCAAGCGGCTCTGGCGAACGTCGATGCTTTTGAGCCCCAACTGCTGCTTCTGGATGTCATGATGCCTGAAATGGATGGCCCCGAGACCCTGGAAGCCTTGCGCCGTCAGGGGTCCATCAGCTCCGAGACCGCAGTGGCGTTCATGACGGCCAAAGTGCACCCAGAGGAGCTCGACCGCTATCGGAGCCTGGGTGTGAACGATGTCGTGCGCAAGCCCTTCGACCCCATGATACTGGCCGATGATGTCCGAGCGATTTGGGATCGAATTAATGGCTGACTTCTCCGACACCCAGGTTTTGAACTCCCGTCTGGACTCTTTGAAAGCCGCTTATCGTCAACGCCTTAAAAGAGAGCTGGCCGAGATTGAAAGCGTCATGGGCACTGCCAGACAAAACTCTCCAGAAAGCGATTCCATGCAGGCACTACACCACGCCCTGCACCGCTTGGCCGGGTCCGCCGGAACCTTCGGATTCCCACAGCTGGGACACCAGGCCAGAGCCCTGGAGCGACGGCTGGCGGACCACCTTGACGGAAAAAAAAGCCAGACCTCGGGGTTATCCACCACCCACTGGGCCGAGCTTCTTCAGAAGGCACTACGAGCGGATGAACGTGGTGAAAGCGCCCTGGGACTGGAGTCGCGTTCAACGAGTGACACCGACGGTCAACACCAGGTTTGGCTGCTGGAGAGAGACGCCATGTTGGCTGAGTATGTAGGTCAGCAGCTACAGAGTTTTGGCTTTGAAGTCAGACATTTGCGTGATGCCGCTGAGTTGAATCAGCGTGATGCCCCCACTCCCGACCTTCTGATCGTTGATCATCGCGCTTCTACTATTGAGGACTCTGAGACAGTCGGCTCAGATTACTGGAAGCCATTGTTGGCCGGTTTTCATTGTCCAATCATCTTTACCGGAGCGGAAGAGACATATCGCGCCAGACTTCAAGCAGTCCGCAGTGGCGCACGAGGCTATTTTGCCAAGCCATTGGACGTTCCCCAGCTTGCGGCGTATGCCGCTCGGCTACTGAAAATGAAAGACGGTGAGCCCGAGCGGGTTCTGATTGTTGAAGACGACGCGCCACTCGCTCAATACTGCCAGCACATTCTGGAGCACGCCGGAATGGAGGTGCGTTGGCTGAGTGAACCCGACAAACTGCTTCAGGTGGTCAGCGAGTTCGACCCGGAACTGATTCTTATGGATCTGTCCCTCCCTGATGTGTCGGGCGTTGAATTGGTGGCCGTGTTATCCCAATTCGAGCGCTGGGCCAACCTCCCCATTGTGTACCTGTCCGCTGAGTCGAACCCGCAAAAGCGCACCGAGGCCCTGATGACCGGTGGCGATGCATTTCTGGAAAAACCGGTCGATCCAAAGCTGCTTGTCAGCCTGAGCGAAAGCCGGGTCCGGCGCCTTCGGGAGTTGAAGCACGCGATGACGCGAGACGGCTTGACCGGCCTCATGACCCACGCCAGCATCAAAGAAGCCCTTGAGGCGGAATGGCAGGCCTCCAGAAGAACCGCAAGGCCGTTCAGTGTCGTGATGCTGGACATTGATCATTTTAAAGCGGTCAATGATCAATATGGTCACGCGGTAGGTGATTTGGTCATCAGCTCTGTAGGGACGTTTTTGCGGCAACACTTCCGGGCCACGGACCGCCTGGGTCGCTACGGGGGTGAAGAGTTCGCTCTGGTACTGCCGGGATGCACCGCCGAGAAAGCCGTTCAGTTAGTGGATGAGCTTCGCGAGGCATTTGCAGGGATACGGTTTTTTGGCAACGGTCGACATTTTTACTGTACGCTCTCTGCAGGCGTTACCGACAGCGACCAGTTTCCGGATGCACTGCCCGACACGCTGATCGAAAAAGCGGATCACGCACTGTACGACGCAAAAGATTCCGGCCGCAACCAAGTGTGTTTAGCCTTGTCCGATTGACCCACAACCCTCCGGGTTGGGTATAGAGCCATAACATCTATGAGTACATCCAGCACCCCCGTACTTGACCTCGAGCGGATCAACCGCATGGCGAGACAGCTCCTCGACATGCCGATTGCATTGATTTCACTGACGGATAATGGTCGACAACGGCTGGTATGCAGTGACGGACAAGCCCTTTCCGGCATACCAGAAGGTGACCGGATACTGGAGCACATACTTTGTGCCTCCGCCTCTGACCCGCTCACCGTCGAAGATGCGTCAGTCGATCCACAATTCAGAGATTCGCCGTGGGTGTCCGGAGAACCTTTTGTCCGTTTCGTCGCGGGTGCCGCGCTCCGGGATTCCGACGATCACCCGATTGGGACTTTATGCCTGCTCGATACTCGCCCCCGGTCAATTGATGCGGATCAGTACAACCAATTGAAGGACCTCGTGTCTCTGAGCGAAAACCTGATGCGGAGCGAAGCCCCCATCAGCGCTTCTCGCCTGGAGCTGGAGTCAGCGCTGGTAGACAGCGAGCGACAAGCCCGCCTGGTTATTGAAGGCACCGATGTGGGCACTTGGGAATGGAATGTACAAACGGGCGAAACGGTTTTCAATGAACGCTGGGCAGAAATCGTCGGCTATACATTGGCCGAGTTGGCGCCCATATCGATCGACACCTGGATGAGTCTTGCGCATCCGGACGATCTGGCCCAGTCCGAAGCGCTACTGAACGCCCACTTCCGTGGCGAGACGAGACATTATGACTGCAAGGCACGAATGCGTCATAAGCAAGGGCATTGGGTATGGGTGCACGACAGGGGGCAGGTCTTCGAATGGACGGCCGAGGGGGAACCTCTGCTGATGTATGGCACTCATGCCGACATCAGCCGGGACATTAAAGCCCAACAGACCATCGAAGAAAGTCTCGAAGAGTTCTCCTCCCTGATCGCCAACATGCCAGGGGTTGCCTACCGGTGCCGACACGACACCCCCTCGACTGTACTTTACGTCAACGATCAGGTCCAAACCCTCAGCGGCTACAAGGCCGAGGAGCTGATCAACAACACCGAAATCAATCTCACCACACTGATCCACCCCGACGATGTTGAGCGGGTTGCCCAAACCATCCAAAGCGCGGTCGATAACGACGAGGACTGGCACCTCGAGTACCGCATACGCCATCGCACCGGAGGCATTCACCATGTAGAGGAGCGCGGACGTGCGGTCGCAGGAAGCAGGTCAGAAAACAGAGTTCTTGAAGGGCTGATTGTCGACATTTCCCGCGAAAAAGAATCGCTCGCTCAATTGAACAAACACCACGAAGTATTGGTGCTTCTGAACGATATCGCTTTCAATACGCGAGAGACGGTCAACGACAAACTGTGTTACGCGCTCGCCAAGGCGAGACAGTTTCTCGGCATGGAGTTGGCTATTATCAGCAAGATCGAGAGTGACGTGTATACCGCTCGCTGGGTCGATGCCGAGCCGGACACCGGCATTCAGCCGGGACAGACCTTCAGCCTGGACGCCACCTGGTGTCAATTGCTCTTTTCCGGGGGAGAGACGGAACTGTTTCTTTCGGATGCCCCGAGCAGCCCATACGCCGAGCACCCGTGCTATCAGAGTCTACCCCTGGGCTCTTACATAGGCGTCACTTTGACGGTCGAAGGTGAATCCTTCGGCACTCTGAACTTCTCGTCGTCCAGCCAACGAGGAGAGGATTTTGACGAGACCGACCGTTTGTTCATTCGACTGCTCACGCGCTGGGTTTCAGACTTATTGGAAAGCGATACCGGGAATGAGCGATTGAACAAACTAATGGCCCAACTGCCCGGCATGGTATATCAGTATCGGCTTTTCCCGGATGGCAGATCGACCTTTCCGTTCAGCTCTCATCAGATCGAAAGCCTTTATGGTATCAGACCGGACCAGGCCGCCAGAGATGCCAGTTCCGTATTTGAGACCATTCACCCCGACGACCTGGAGGCAATCACACAAACCATAGAGGCGTCGAACCACTCCCTCAAAACCTGGCAGGGAACCTATCGGGTGAAAACGCGAGATAACCATTATCGGTGGATTGCGGGACAGGCGCGCCCAGAGCGTCTAAGTGACGGCAGCACCCTTTGGCACGGCTACCTGCACGATATTCACGATCAAGAGCTGGCGCGACAGGCACTTGAGCGAAATGAAACCCGGTTCCGCAGCCTGTTTGAGTTCGCCCCCATCGGCATGGCGTTAAACGACTACAAAACCGGTCGCTTCATTGATCTGAACGATGCGCTGATCAAACCCACCGGCTACACCCGCGAAGAATTTGTTCAGTTGAGTTACTGGCAGATCACCCCCGAGGAATACGCTGAAGACGAACAGAGGGCACTGAACGATCTGAAAACCCAGGGACGGTATGGCCCTTTCGAGAAGGAGTACATCCGCAAGGATGGTAGTCGCTACCCGGTAAAACTGCAGGGCATGCTCAGCCAGGATCCGGACGGACGGCCTGTAATCTGGTCCTTGATCGAAGACATCAGCGAACGGCGCCGACTGGAGCGAATGAAGGATCAATTCATCGCCACGGTCAGCCATGAACTTCGCACTCCCCTGACGTCGATCAAGGGATCGCTTGGCCTGCTGGCCGGAGGCGCTTTGGGCTCGATGTCAGATAGAGCCGCAAAGATGCTTCATACCGCTCAACGAAACGCAGACCGTTTGTCCTCACTGATCAATGACCTACTGGATATGGAGAAACTCGTCGCAGGGAAAATGCCGATGAATTTCGAGCAGCAGACTGTCGGCCCACTCCTGGATGAAGCCATCGACTCGATGACCAGCTACGGAGCACAGCACGACGTTCAATTGGTAGCGCCAGATAGCTGGCCAGAGGTACAAGTCAACGTCGATGGCACGCGCCTGATGCAGGCACTGAACAACCTGATCTCTAATGCGATCAAATTTTCTCCCGAGGGGGGTGCCGTGGAAATTTCGGTCGCACCGCAAGCGAACGTTATTGAAATTCGCGTGCGGGACTCGGGTCCCGGTATTGCGCCAGACTTTCGCAGCGAATTGTTCAAGCGGTTCTCTCAGGCCGATGGTAGCGACCGACGGAAGCTGCCCGGTACCGGGCTGGGGTTGGCAATCACCCGCGAGATCAGCCGCCAACTGGGTGGCGAAGTCGGCTATCGGGATGGACCTCAGGGGGGTAGCGAATTCTTTATCACCCTACCTCGATTGAACGACTGACCCAGCCCTTCAGTGCCATCATACCGCCAGGTCGCCTTGGTGGATGACGCGGCTTCACCGCTTATCCACCCTACCTGACCGACCTACCTCGAACACCTCTCCGGGTCTTTTGGGCCCCATGCCATTGGCTCGCAGGTACTTCCTGCGTGACACTCACCGTCTTTTCATTAAAAAATTATAATTTAGATATTTCTAATTTATAGAATCAATCGATATCCCCGTGACAACCCTTTCAAGCTTTAGTATATTTATTAGATATTTCTAATTTAGATAACTCTCAACACTATTGCTATTGCTCGCTACTGGAGATTCATTGATGGCCCGACGCTTGCTAAATCTGGCGCTTAACCACCGCAAGGCGGTATTTTGGGGGCTGGGCCTTTTGACCCTGGCGTTCAGCGCCCTGCTGCCGCTGATTCAGATCGACACGGACCCGGAGAACATGCTACCGACGGACAACCCCGCCCGGGTATTTCACAACGAAGTGAAGGAGCGCTTCGATATGCACGACACCATTGTGGTGGGCGTGGTGAACGAGCAATCCGTGTACAACCCGCAAACCCTGGCCAACCTGCACAGCCTGAGTGAGTTTGCCGAAGGGCTGGACGGGGTAATTGCCCCGGATCTGATGTCCCTGTCGAATGTCGACAACATTACCCAGGAAGGCGCGGGCACTCTGCGTTTTGAGTGGATGATGCGCGAGCCACCGGACACTCAGGCACAGGCCCGGACCATCCGCGAGAACGTGGAAGACCTGCCGCTGTTGTTCAACACCCTGGTGTCAGAGGACGGCAAGGCGGCCGCCATCTACGTGCCGATTGAAGACAAGAACCAGAGCTACGCGATTGGTCGGGAGCTGCAGTCCCACATTGATGGCTTTGAGGCCGGGGACGATTGGCACATCACCGGTCTGCCCATCGCCGAGGACCGCTTCGGCTATGAAATGTTTGTTCAGATGGGCATTTCCGCCCCCTTGGCAGGCCTGGTGATCTTCATCCTGTTGTGGGTGTTTTTCCGCAACATCCCTTTTATTGTGGCACCGATGATCGTCTCCGTGAGCACGGTATTGATCACCATGGGCGCCTTGATCGGGGCCGGTTTTACCGTTCATATCATGTCTTCCATGATCGCCATTTTCCTGATGCCCATCGCCGTGGTGGATTCGGTGCACATCATGTCCGAGTTTGCCGACCGCTACCGCAAGGGCAGCAGTGTGCGCCAGGTCGTTACCGAAGTGATGGGCCATCTGTTCACGCCGATGCTGTTCACCTCGGTCACTTCATCTATCGGTTTCCTGTCATTGATGCTGACCCCCATTCCGCCGGTGCAGATTTTCGGCTTTTTTGTGGGCCTGGGCATCATGCTGGCCTTTCTTTCCACCATCATTTTCATTCCGGCCTATCTGGTGAGTCTGAACCCCGCCACCCTGGATCGCATGGTGGATAAATTGCCGGCCGAAGATCGTTCCCTGGTGGCCCGTGTACTGCCGCCCCTGGGCAAACTGGCCCGTTCCCACGCCAAACTCTGGACGGTCGGCTTTGTTGCCCTCTTTGCGGTGTCGGTGTGGGGAATCACCCAGATCCAGATCAACGACAATCCGGTTCGCTGGTTCAAGTCCGACCACGAGCTGCGCATTGCCGACCGGGTGCTGAACGATCACTTCGCGGGTACCTACGATGCCTTTATGGTATTCCAGTCCAGCAGTGACGCGGTCGACAAGGCCCAGTCCGCGCTGACCGATGCAAGCACCAACGAGTCACTGAGCGAAGCGACCCGCACATGGTTGAAGGACCAGACACTGGACAGCCCCGAGTCTCTGTCCGACCTGATTCTGGCCCTGGACGATCGTCTGTTCGAGGTGGGCGGTGAAGATGCCGACGCCCTGGAAGCACTGATGAACCAACTCGAACAACTCGACAGCCAGAGCCAGGCGTTTTTGCAGCCGGAGAATCTGGAATATATCCAGCAGCTCGAGCAACACCTGGCCAGCACCGGCCTGGTGGGCAAGAGCAACAGTCTGGCCGACGTGGTGAAAACCGTGAACCGCGAGCTGCGCTCCGGCGAAGCGGAGGATTATCGCTTGCCTGACTCCGCCGATGCCGTGGCCCAGACGCTGCTGCAATATCAGTCCTCCCACCGTCCCCAGGATCTGTGGCACTTCGTCACGCCGGATTACCGCGAATCCCTGGTGTGGCTGCAACTGACCAGCGGTGACAACCAGGATATGACCGCGGTGGTGGAGTCGGTAGACCAGTACTTGCAGGACAACCCATTGCCCGCAGGTCTTAATCTCGAATGGGCCGGCAAGTCCTACCTCAATGTGGTCTGGCAGGCGGAAATGGTCGAGGGCATGGTAGGCAGTCTGATCAGCGCCTTTGTGATCGTACTGATCATCATGATGCTGCTGTTCCGCTCCGTGGCCTTCGGCATTGTCGCCATGCTGCCCCTCACCCTGACCATCACCGGGATCTACGGCCTGATCGGCTGGGTGGGCAAGGATTACGACATGCCCATAGCCGTGCTCTCGGCGCTGACCCTGGGGCTGTCCATCGACTTCGCGATTCATTTTGTGGAGCGCACCCGGGCCTATTTCCGCGAAACCGGCGACTGGTCGAAGACCATGCAGCTCATGTTCCTGGAGCCGGGCCGGGCCATTACCCGCAACGCCATTGTGATTGCCGTGGGCTTTACCCCGCTGCTGGTGGCACCACTGGTGCCCTACATCACCGTGGGCTTTTTCCTGGCCACCATCATGGCGCTGTCCGCCCTGGTGACCCTGATCCTGCTGCCCACGGTCATGACCCTGCTGCAACGCTGGTTGTTTCGCGCATCCTAACCAATTGAATGGAGAACCTGATGATGAACATCAAAACTGTATTGGCAACCGCGGCCCTGACGCTGTTCGCCGTAGGCGCTCAGGCCGATGAAGCCTTGACCGATCCGCGCGAGATTGTGCGCAAAGCCGAACGCGTCGCGTTTTACTCCGGTGACGACGGTCGCAGCGAAGCGCGCATGCTGATCACCGACAACCAGGGCCGGCGGCAGGTCCGCCAGTTCACTATCCTGCGCAAAACCCGGGATGACAATCAGACCCAGGACATGATGGTTTTCTTCTCCCGCCCGGCGGACGTGCGCAACACCGTCTTCCGGGTGATCAAGCGCACCGAAACGGACGATGATCGCTGGCTGTATCTGCCCGGGCTGGACCTGGTCAAGCGCATCTCGGCGGGCGACAAGCGCACCTCCTTTGTGGGCTCGCATTTCTTCTATGAAGATGTCTCCGGCCGCTCCACCGATCTGGATGACTATGAGCTGCTGGAAACCACCGACGAACACTACCGCCTGCGCGGCACCGCCAAGGACCCGAGCGAGGTCGAGTTCAGCCACTACGAAGTCACCATCGATCGGGAGACTCTGCTGCCGGTGGGCACCGACTACTACAACGACCGGGGCGAGGTGTATCGCCAGATGGAAGTGAAAAAGATTGAAACCATCGAAGGCTATCCGACGGTGGTGCACTCGATCATGCGCGATCTGGACACCGGCGGTGAGACCGAAATGCAGTTCCGCAACGTGCGCTACGACCTGGGCATTCCGGAGAACATTTTCTCCGAGCGCAGCCTGCGCAACCCGCCCACTGACTGGTTGAACTGAAGGAGCCTCATTCATGCGTTGGACGTCGCTTGCGATCAGGTCACTGCTGGTCAGCCCCTTGCTCTTGAGCGGTCCGTTGCTGGCACAGACCGACGACGGTTGGGATGACTGGGAAACCGGCGACTGGGAAGAAGAGGCCGGCCCGGCGTTCCCGCTCTATGGCTTTATCGAGCTGGGCGCGGGTTCGCGCCTGGACCGCAGTCCCCATCACGACCGGCTGAGTCTGGGGGAAGCCCGGGCCCGGTTGGAAACCGACGGCTCGACGAGCCGGTTTCAGTACACCGTCAAGGGTGACCTGGTCTATGACGAGGTGCTCGGCGAATGGGACGCCCAGGCACGCGAGCTGACCGTCAGTAACGGCATCGGCGATCACCTGGATGCGAAGCTGGGCCGTCAGGTGATGACCTGGGGCACCGGGGATTATGTGTTTCTGAATGATCTGTTTGCCAAAGACTGGCAGGCATTTTTTATCGGTCGGGACGATGAATACCTCAAGGCGCCGCAGGATGCGCTGCGTCTGTCCGGCTACTTTGACCGCGGCAATATCGAGCTGGCCTGGACACCGGAGTTCGAACCCGATGTCTACCCGCGCGGCGAACGCCTGTCGGTATTCAATCCCATGGAGGACCAGATCATCGGCGAAGCCCAGGCCTTTGTGGCCGACACTCCGGATGACGATGAACTCGCCCTGCGCGTCTATCGCAACATCGGTTCCACCGAGTGGGCCCTGTATGGCTACGACGGTTTCCACAAGAGCCCCACGGCTTTGAGTTCGGATGGTCAGCCCACCTTCTCGCGCCTGCGCGCCTTGGGCGGCTCGGTTCGCCTGCCCCTGGGCCCGGGACTGTTCAATGCCGAGGTGTCGCACCACGACAGTCTCGACGACCCGAGCGGCACGGACCCGCGAACACCCAACAGTCAGTGGCGCGCCCTGGTTGGCTACGAGAAAGAACTGTTGACCCGTCTGACCGGCAGCCTGCAACTGTACCTCGAGCACACCCAGAACCATGACGAGTTGGTGCTTAACAGCCCGAATCCCGAATGGGAGGCGGAGCAGAACCGCACTCTGGTCACCACCCGACTGACCTGGCGGGATGCCCGGGACACGATGACCCTGTCCCTGTTCGCGTTCTACTCCCCCAGCGATGAGGATGGCCATGTGCGTCCGCGGTTCGATTATCGCTTTGACGACAATCTGAGCCTGAGTACCGGTTTTAACCTATTCTTCGGAGAGGAAACCCACAGTTTCTTCGGGCAATTCGAAGACAACAACAACGCGTATGCACGCATTCGATACGCGTTTTAATCAACGGCTTTAACAACGCAAGCAAACGAGGAAATTACCATGAGTCTTGAACGTGCTGTCACCGCTTTCGCCGGTTTTATGATCCTGCTGTCCGTTGCTCTGACCTACTGGGCTCACCCCGGTTTTGTCTGGCTGACGGTCTTTGTGGGCGCCAATCTGTTTCAGCAGTCCTTTACCGGATTCTGTCCGGCGGCGTCGTTTATGCGTAAGGTGTTTGGGTTGAAGACCGAGGCGGAACTGGCGAGGTTATAGACATTTCGGCGGATACAGCGTGGCTTGGTTACGGCGGATGCGGCCTGCGGCCTTATCCGCCCTACGCGAGCTGCCGTGGTTTACGTAGGGCGGATCGGTCCGACGTATCGGAGCGAAGCGCATCCGCCGTTCCCCACGCACAACGACCGAAACATGCGTAGGGCGGATAAGCGCGAAGCGCGCATCCGCCGTAACC
>NZ_DGMV01000064.1:26215-26666 GCF_002388575.1 Marinimicrobium sp. UBA4509 | reverse complement strand
GAAGCGCGCATCCGCCGTAACCCCACCTTACCCACTCACCTGAAACGCACTGGTCAGGTGATGCAGATTCGACGCGGTACTGCGCAGTCGATCCGAGCTGCTGTGTAGAGCCCGGATCACCTGCCGCATGTCATTGCTGGCCCCCACCACCTCGCGGGTCTGCTGCCCATGCTCCTGGCTGTGGGCTTCAATGTGGCGGATGATCTCAAACATCCGCTCGACAATCCCGTGCAGCTCGGAGTTATCGGACGACGCATCGCTGGCCAGTTGCAGCCCCCGATCGACATCCGCCACGCTGCTTTCCATGAAGGTGGCCGCTTGCGCCGCCTCTTCCTGAATGGTGGCAATCTGATGTTCAATCTCTTTGGCCGCATCGGCGGTGCGCGCCGCCAGGCCCCGCACCTCATCGGCCACCACGGAAAAGCCTCGGCCGTGTTCACCGGCCCGAGCC
>NZ_DGMV01000064.1:5021-26129 GCF_002388575.1 Marinimicrobium sp. UBA4509 | reverse complement strand
GAGCCGCTTCAATGGCCGCGTTCAGCGCCAACAGGTTGGTCTGACTGGTGATATTGCTGATCAGAGAAACCATGCCTCCGATTTCCCGCGTCCGTTCGTTCAACTGATGAATGGTGCGCGCGGAATTCTCCACGGCATTGCGAATCGCCTGGGTACCGGAACTGGCGGACTCAAACTGGGCCCGGGCCTCTCGCACCACGGTTTCCATGACCTGTTTCATTTCGGTGGCGGTGCCGGAGGCGTTGCTGATTTCACCGATCTGCTCTTCCAACAGGCTCAGCATCTGCTCCATGGCGGCGGTCACCTGAGTCATGGTGGCATTGGCGCTGTCATTGCGCTGAAGCATCTGCTCACTGTTCTGCTTGACCTCGTTAGCCGAGCGGATCACCGAGCCAATAATGCCATCCAGATTGTCGATAAAGCTGTTGGTCCAACGCCCCAGATCACCGGTTTCATCCGCCACCAGTTTGCGGGTATCCAGGCGTTGTTTGAGGTTGCCACCGCCCTCGCCCAGAGCGTGAATGATCTCGGTCATCTTTCCGAGTCGTCGGGCCAGGCGTCGGGGCCCACGCATCAGAAAACTCCAGGCGCCCACGGCCAATGCTCCAGCGGTCGCGAGGTTGATGGTCCACAAGGGCCAGTCGCTCCAGGCGTGCAGTGCCATATTGCCGCCGAACACCAGTAGCAGAGGCAACAGCAGTAACCCCATGAACCGATAGGTTATGGAACGAAAGCGATACACCTCCTCCAGGTCACCCTCGCACATCATGCCCCAGCGGTCTTTGGAACCTTTAAGAGTAAAGGTTACCCCTTTACCGATTACCGGAATGTGGCGGTAATCCGAATAGCCCGGATAGGTGACAAACAGGTTCTCGCCGTTGCGGATGGTTTCGCGTACGCCGGGATGCAACTGGCCGGTGGCCGGGTCGGTAAAGCGGATCTCGAATTCGGTGTGCCGCTTGACCCCCACCACGCCCCAATCGGTGTGAATACCGCTTTTGAGATTTTCGCCATGGGAGAAAGTGCTGTCCTCAAAGCGGGACCGTGACAGGGCCGTCCCCGCAACGATGCGCCGATCAAAACCCGGCTCCACCATAAACAGATAATTGTCACCGGACTCGGTGAAAATATGCCCCGCTTCCCGTTGAATCAGATCGCCGAGTACGTCATTGGGAACCCGGGCACAGACACAGCCAATCGCTCCGTCCGCCAGTTCCACGGGCTGGTAAAACATCAGGGTCACCTCGTCGTGAAAGCGCGACGAAGAGGGACCAATATCCAACGTGGCCCGATCCACATAGGGCCCATGCAGAAACGCCCCTTTCAATCCCTCCTCCAGGGCCCGGGCATCCAGGTCACGTGCACCGACTCTGGCGCGATAGCTGGAGGCCAGCACTTTGCCGGTGTCGTCCACGACAAACAGCTCCGATGCATCCACCCAGCGCTGAAGCTGCTGTGGCAATAACGTATCCCAGCGGGCTGGATCCTGCTCTACGCTGGCCGCCAGGGAAACCATCTGCTCCCACTGACCGTCCACCCACTGATTGAGAATGGTGATTCGCGTCTGGGCGACGCTCTCAAAAGCCTGCTCCATCAGTGCATAGCGATTGCGGTTGAGCCAGCAGGACCAGCCCATGCGCACTTTGCCGGTAGCGCCAAACCAGTTCAGCCAGCGCCGTTCAGCGCCGGAGAGATTCATACGAGTACTTCTTAAACTCATTGAGTCATTCCAATTTTCGGGTTGATACCCCAAGCCGTAGCAGGAAACAGGCCAATCGAAAGACGGCGAATAAGGCGCCAAACTTTTCAATTTGCACCAATTCGGTGCAAGGCTTGCGTCAGCGCCCCCTTCGGCGCACCTTTGTGATGCAGAGAATTGTCACGCCCGAGTCAGACCGAGCCGGAGAGGAGGCTTTAACCGACCCGAGTTTCCGGCTATTCTGGCGGTCTGACACCGGGACCAAGGATCGCCATGTACCACCCGTTTTTCGGCCTTCAGGAGCCGGCCTTCGCCATCGCCGTCAACCCGCGCTACCTCTATATGAGTCAGCAGCACCGGGAGGCCCTCGCGCACCTGTTGTTTGGCCTGCGCGGCGGCGGTTTTGTGCAACTGACCGGCGAAGTGGGCACCGGCAAAACCACCATCATCCGCTGCCTTCTGGAACAGCTTCCGAGCGACACCGACATCGCCCTGATTCTGAACCCCATGGCCTCCGTGCCCGAGTTACTGAGCACCATCTGCGATGAGCTCGGAGCCCGCTATATCTCGGACGACGACACCAGCGTCAAAACCCTGACCGATGCGCTCTATGATCGGCTGCTGGACAACCATGGGCGCGGGCGTAAAACCGTACTGCTGATCGACGAGGCCCAGTCTCTCAGTGCCGAGGCGCTGGAGCAGATCCGGCTGTTGACCAACCTGGAAACCCACACCGAGAAACTGCTCAACATCATTCTGGTGGGCCAGCCGGAACTGTGTGATCTGCTCGCTCAGCCCTCCCTGCGCCAGCTCGCTCAACGCATCACCGCGCGCTTCCACCTGAACCCACTGAGCCGGGAAGAAACCGCCGCTTACATTCAGCACCGCCTGCAGGTGGCGGGCCTGGCCAGCGGCAGCACCCTGATTCCCGAGGACATTCAGACGGAAGTGCACCGCTTCAGCGGCGGCATTCCCCGCCTGATCAATATCATTTGCGAGCGCATGTTGCTGGGCGCCTACGGGCAGAACCGCAACGTCATCGACCGGGAGCTGTTTCGCCAGGCGCGGCGGGAAATCACCGGGGAGCCCGCCTCGGACCGACCCAGTACAACAGCAGCGCCGACACCAAAGCGGGCACGGCCAGCGTGGTTGGCCAGTGCCATCGCGGGGTTTGCGGGTATCACATTGGGCGCGCTGCTGTTTGGCGGCCTCGGCAACGAGCTGCCCTGGCAAGCGACACCGGAGCCGGAACCGACCGTCCCGAAACTCAGCGCCGCCTCACCGTCCGTTGCATCGGAAGTGCCGCCCACAAACATAACCGCCCCGGACGCGACCGGATCGGTCGACACCGATTCCGAGGCGATGCCGAACACAGATCCCCCGGCGCTACCGGAGCGGCCCTGGCCCCGAAAACTGGATGATGCCCTTCGCCACCTGGCCGACCACTTCAGTCTGAGTGTGCCCACCACCGGCAGCCCCTGCACCGAGAGCCCCGAGCCGGGCCATGCCTGTGGACGACGTATGCTCACCACCTGGAACGAGTTGATCGAACTGGACCGCCCCGGTGTGCTGACCCTGATCACCCCGGAGCGCAAACTCGCTTACATCCCGCTGTTGGGTCTCAATGACCAACAGGCATTGACCTGGCTGGAAGGTCGTCCGCAGACGGTTGACTGGGCCGATGTCGCGCAACTCTGGACCGGTGAGTTTCACCATTTCTGGTTCCGCCCGGCCGGTTTTGACGGTGGCCTCAGCCCCGGCGAACGAGGTCCCGCCGTCCGCTGGCTGGCCGAGCAGTTTGCCGAACTGGACAGTGAAGCGGAGCCCCTGAGCCGGGATCGCTATAACCAGCCCCTGCAGGCACGGGTAGAGATTTTTCAGCGCGCCGAGGGGCTGACCCCGGACGGGCTGTTCGGGGAAAACACCCTGAACCAACTGGCACGACGACTGGGGCTGGACCCGGGATTACTGCCCATTGCGGAGGCGCCCTGATGTCGATGATTCTGGACGCCCTGCAACGGGCCGACCGGGAGCGGCGCCGGGACGAAACACCGGCGCAAGCGCTGCCCCCAGCCTCCGCGCTGGCAACGCCCGCCGCGGTCCGGCGAGCGGGAGCCTGGCACAAATGGGGGCTCTCTGTGGCCATTGCGGGATTGGCCGCCGCCGGACTGCTGGCGTACTGGCTATTCAGAAGCGCTGAGCCGCCTGACCCCATTTCCCCAGTGGAAGCAACGGCAAGTGCCCCTGTTCCTGAAAGTACAGCGGAGGCGAGCGTCGCCGAGACCGAGCCCCGACGCCCGGGAGTTGAACGTCTCTACCAGGCCCCCGCTCGTCCCGAGCCGTCGGACGAGTCCATTGCCTCGCTGTACCGCCGAGCCCAGGCGCCAGAACCGACCCGCCCCGAGGTGACCCCATCGGAGGCGGCCACCGAGCGCCTCGCTCCGCCGCGCGACAGCGCCAGTGTCACGCTCAGTGACACACCGGCGGAGCCGTCTTCATCTCGCCAGGAAGCCGAACCAGAGCCACAACCGGCCGCCACACCGAGGCCTTCTGTTCCGGGGATTCGGGACCTGTCCTGGAGCCTGCAACAGGACATTCCGTCGTTGAATTATCAATCCCACCAATACCGGGACGGGCAAGGCAGTACCGTGACCATCAATCAGCGCGAGTATCGCGCCGGTGACCGGATAGCGCCGGACCTGCGCATCGAGCGAATTGAAGAAGACGGGGTGGTGCTGACATTCAAAGGCCAGTCCTTCAAATTGCAGGCACTCAATAGCTGGATCAATATGTAGCCAGAACAAAAAACAGAGGCAGGACAATCCAGTGGCGCCGCAGCCTACTGACCGATCAGCGCCACGAAAGGCAGGATGGACAGGGTCAGGATGACCCCGATGGCAATGACCAGAGCGGTAAATCGCAGGGGGGCAGCGACCGCTCTTTGCCAGAGCGTTGGTTGCTCCCCGGCGGCCTCCCGCTCCTCTCTCAGCGCCCGCTGCTGATCCAGGCGGCGAGCCTGATAGTCCGCCAGCAGGGCCTTGGCTTCGGGCAGCTGCTCCGGGTGGGTCAGCCAGATCGCGGACACCCCCAACCCCCAAAAACCGGCGTGGGTTTCATAGGTGGCAAAGTCGTGATCCGCCAGAAGCTGACGAACCTCCTGTGCCTCGTCGTCAGGCACCTGATTCAGTTTAAACAGTAATTGACCCATTGTTCAGCGCGTGCGCTTCCCCCCTTTGGAACAGTGGCGATCCGGTTCTATGTGGACGCGATTACGCCCTGCATCCTTGGCTTTATAGAGTGCCTTGTCCGCCCGTGACAGCAACTGATCAAAACGTTCATCCTCGGCTTGCACCTGGGTAATACCCGCGCTGAAGCTCGCATTGAATGTCCGCAGCTCATCGTTGAAAAATTCGGTTCCGGCAAACACCGCCCGAATATCATCAATCAGCTCCAGCGCCTCTTTGGTGTCGGTGTGGGGCAGCAGAATCAGGAACTCCTCTCCCCCGGAACGCCCGGAGATATCCCCTTTGCGCAGACGGTTTTTGAGAGTCGCCGCAAAGGCTTTGAGCACCTCATCGCCCATCAGATGACCATAGGTATCGTTGATGGACTTGAACCAGTCCAGGTCCACCTGTACCAGAGAAAACACCACTTCATGACGTCGATAATCGTCCAGTAACTCCGCCAATCGCTGCAACAGAAAGCGCCGGTTATACAGGCCGGTCAACTCATCGGTGACCGACAACTCCAGCAGCCGGGCTTCGAGCGCCTTGCGATGACTGATGTCCACCACCATGCCATACCAGGTCACCACCTCCTGATCCAGCCACTCCCGCTCCGGGGTGGCAATGCCCTCCAGCCAGATTTCCCGGCCATTCAGCACCACCCGGTATTCGCAGGTCCATTGCCCCAAGGCCCGGTAGCTTTCCAGAATGGATTGCTGGAGACGCTGCGCGTCCTCCGGATGCACCAGGTCAAACACCAGCGAAGCGTCCTGCAAAATAGCGTCGGGCTCCCGACCGTAAAATTCCCGTACCCCCTCACTGACGTAGGGAAACTCCACCCGTCCATCGGCGTACATCCGGAAAATATAGATGACCCCGGGGATGGTCTCGGCCAACTTGTTGAGTAATTGGGCATTGATGTGCTGCTGACTGATGTCGATGTGGGTACCCACCACCCACTCGGGATCGCCCTCCGCCGTGCGGGACATCAGGCGACCCCGGTCGTGAATCCAGACCCAGTGCCCCTCCTTGTGTCGGAGTCGCACAATGCATTCGTAGTAGGGGGTTTCACCATCGAAGTGGCGCTGGAAGGCTTCGTTGGAACGGGCCAGGTCGTCGGGATGACAGAGACGGTGCCAGATGGCGATGCTGATGGGCTCCAGCTCCCGGGAGCTGTAACCGAGCATCTCCGCCCAGCGTTCGTTGATCCGTTGCTCACCGGTGTGGGCATTCCACTCCCAGGTGCCAGCTCGGGTACCCTCGATGATGGCCTTCAGCCGGTTGAGCTGCTCGCTTGCATTTACCTGGGACACACCATGCCTCTGGTTACCTCAATCTCTACCGGGAGGGCGCTGTTGTCGCTCAAACCATCCCTCAATTAGCGCTATCTTCGCAAGCCCCGAAAGCCGTGGCAAGCACGAGCGACGCCTCCCGTCCGGTCACTGACCGGTTGAGGTATCCGCGGCCGACTCAAGAACCCCGATCCGGTAGCGTTCGAGCTGACCCCAGGCGGCAGGGCTGTGGTCCCGACCATAGCCTTTGGTGGTCATGCCCTCGGTGGCTTCGCGCCCGCACCAGGGCAGAATCACCGCCGGTGGCGCCGGGTGGTGTGGCAGGTAGTCGGTCAGGTCATACACCTCACCCCGGATCGCCATCCAGCAGTCCTCCAGCCGGTCGTGCCTGGCGACCTCCTCCAGGGTAAAGGTCGGCTCCTCTTCGGCCAGCGTTACCGCCGGCACCAGCGTCCAGGTCACCAGCAAGGTCACGACCGAAGACCAGAATGCGACAAACGCCGCAAAGGCGGTTTTTTTCATGGGTTACCTCCCGATCAGATGTTCAAAGCAAAACAAATTCTTCGGTTACCAGGCGCCCGGCGGGCACACCGCAGGCGCTCAGCGCCTCCCGGGCCCGTTCCAGCAGCGGCAACGGGCCACAGACATACACCGCCCGGTCGGCCACATCCGGACAGACCCGCTTGATGAAGGCCTGATTCAGCGGCCCCTCCCGATAAAAATAGTGCACCGTCAGTTGGCTGTCGGGCCAGCCCTCGAACGCGCCCTTCAGCTCGTCGGCAAACAGGAACCGCGTCTCGTCCTGTACACAATCGATCAGATGAACCTGCAGCGGCCGCCCCACTCGCACCGCCTCACGTACCCGCCCGAGAAAGGGAGTGATGCCAATTCCCCCCGCGACCCACAGCTCGGGCCGTGCGGGATTCGACGCAAAAAAATCGCCGTAGGGTCCCTCCACCCAAAGACGGGTTCCCTCGGGAACGGTCAACATCGCGTGACTGGCATCCCCCAAATCCTTGATCGCCACCCGCAGATCCGGCTCATCCGGAGCAGAGGAAAGGGTGTAGGGATGCTCTTCCCGGTGCCCGATATGACCAACCCGATCCGGCGTCAAATAGATGAACTGCCCGGATCGATAACTCAACCGCTGCCGCTCTGGGGCCAGCGTCAGCTCCACCACATCCCGCGCAGGGTGAGTGACTCTGGTCACCCGATAGGAACTCCGGCCTCGCCAGCGTGCGTAAAGCCACCGGTAGCTCAGTGCGGAAATCGCGAGCAGGGCCAACGTCGACCACAACACCCAGGCCAACCATCCGGGCAAGGTCCTGCTCAACAACCCCGTGTGCAACAACGCCAGAATGACAGTGACCCCACTCAAGCGATGCAGCCACTTCCAGCGTTGGTATTCGGGTTCGCCAAAAAAGCCGAAGCTCGGCGCCATGAACGCCATCAACGCCAGCAGCGCCACCCAACCCCAGACCGAGGCCGGCTGCGAAGAAAACAGCGTACTGACCGCCGCGTCCAGGGAAATACCTGCCGCGGCAAACGACAACAGCAGCGGATGGGCCAGCAATAACAGAAATGCGATGGCGCCAAGGCGATGATGCAACTGCCACAGTTTAGTCAGGCCACCGAAGGGGCGGTCAAAGCCAGGCACACGGCAACACAGGGCGGCGGCCATCAGTAACAGGGAGAGGCCCCAAATGCCGGTAATACGCCCCAGGGCATTCAGAACTTCCCGAGGCTGATCCAGACTTGGCCAGAGAAACGGCAGCGCCAGCACGCCCGGCAGCAGCGCCAGCACCCAGACAGCCACGTGACTGAAACCCTTCGGATGACGCACGTAATCCCCCCTTGAGCGTAAAAACCGGCACGTTTACGCGTCGGTAACCCGGTTTGTTCCAGCGACGTTCATCAGACAGTGAGGATCGACCGGTACTCGGCCACATCAACCTCGTAATCCCCGTGATCCTGCAAGTACAGACGCAGGCAGTCGGCCGCTTCCGGCTCACCGTGAATCAACTGGATGGGCGTTTTCGACTTGAGCCCGGAATCTTTAAGCCACTGCCCTAGCTCACGATAATCCGCGTGACCAGACAGTCCGGTCAGAACCGCCAACTGTGCTTTTCGCGGGATATAGGCGCCGTGAATCTTGACCGTTTCTCCCCCCGCAATCAGATGTGCTCCGCGGGTACCACCCGCCTGGTGGCCGCTCAACATGAGCGTGTTGCGGTGATTCGGCAGCAGCCGCTTCATGTGATGCAGAATGCGACCGCCGCTCATCATGCCACTGCCGGCGATGATGATATGCGGGTACGACAGGTCGGCCAGCGCCTTGGACTCATCAACACTGTGAGTGTAAGTCACCAGCTCCGCCATACGGGCACAGTCGGCATCGCTCAACCGGTGCTGGTCAGCGTACTGGTGGTAAATGGCGGACACGTCGATGGCCATCGGGCTGTCGAGGAACACCGGCAGCGTGGGGATGCGTCGCTCATCCATCAGCCTGGCCAGCATATGCTGCAGCAACTGGGCCCGCCCCACGGCAAAGCTGGGAATCATCAGCACCCCGCCGCGATTGACCGTGGCGTTGACGATGTCTGCCAGCTGATTCCAGGGGTCGCTGTCCGGGTGCGGACGATCACCATAGGTGGATTCAAGCAACAGCAGGTCCAGCGCCGGGAGGGGTTTCGGGGGGTACATCAGAATATCGTGGGGCCGCCCCACATCGCCGGAAAACCCGACCCGTTTACCTTCCGCCTCCACGATGATGCTGGCCGCCCCGAGAATATGCCCGGCGGGCTGGAAAGTGATGGACAGGTCCCCGAGCTGCAGTGACTGATTGAAATGCACGGGTTCAAAAAGCTTCAGGCTGTCTTCAGCGGTGCGCTGGTCGTACAGGGGCTCGGGATGATCGTGCTTGCTCAGCTTGTGACGGGAGAAAAACCGGGCGTCTTCTTCCTGAATGTGCCCGCTATCGGGCAGCAGAATGCCGCACAGCGCCCGGGTGGCCGCGTGGGTGTACACCGGCCCGCGATACCCCTGCTGATACAGCCGCGGAATGTAGCCGGAGTGGTCCAGGTGCGCGTGGGTCAGGAGCACCGCGTCCAGGGTGTTCAGATCCACCGGCAGGCTTTGCCAGTTGCGCCGACGCAACCACTTGTAGCCCTGAAACAGGCCACAGTCGATCAACACCCGGGTTCGACCGGTCTCCAGCAGGAACTTGGAGCCGGTCACCGTTTCCGTACCGCCGAGAAAGACTATCTTCACACGCACCCCCGAGCTTCTGCCGTGGCACTGCAGTGGTTCTGACAGCCAGCATAGACACAGGCCGGGCACCCCGTATTGACCTGAATCAACCCGGGAGCCCAAAAAGGAAATTGCCCCTCAAAGCTTGCGCCCTCGAGGCAACTTGCTTACATTATAGTCCACACAACAATTAGTGATTTAAGCGCCACTCCTCAGGGACAGGTTCCTGCACCCGGGCCACCGGCCCCAGTGCCCAGCGCATAACATCAATAACAATCGCCCTGTAGCAACCCAAACCGATTGCCGCAGTTCACTCACCCAAACTCGGTTTCCGATCATGAAAACACGCATGAACAGACGAGAAATCTTACGTTACACCGCCTGGCTGACCGGCACCTCCGTGGCCGCACCGCTGGCCTCGGCGGTACTGACCGGCTGCTCCGAAACGCCTCCGGGGGATGCCGCCCCCACCCCCACACCGGCCGACGGCCAGCTGCTTCACTTTTTCAGCCCCAAGGCGTTCGGCCTGATCACCGAAATCGCCGACACCCTGCTGCCGCGCACCGACAGCCCCTCGGCCAGCGACGTCGGGGTACCGCAAACGCTGGACACCATGCTCGGCAAGGTGCTCGAACAGGGGTACGTGGAGCAGTTCCAACGACTCTGGACCGACCTGGAGGCCGCCCTCACCCAGGCCAACTTTGCCAGCCAGAGCCAGGGCGAACGCGAAGCACTGCTCAGCCAACTGGAAACCAGCACGGACGCCACTCAGGCCAGCGCCCGCGATGGCATGGTGATGCTGAAGCAACAGGTGGTGATCTATTACCTCACCAGCGAAACCATTGGCGAGCAGTACCTGAACTACCTTCCCATCCCCGGCGAGTACAAACCCTGTATCTCGGTGGACGACGTTGATAACAAGAAGTGGGCAATCTGATCATGGCAACGACTGAATTCGACGCAATTGTGATTGGCTCCGGCATCAGCGGCGGTTACGCCGCCATGGAGCTGTGCAAAAAAGGCTACAAAACACTGGTCCTGGAACGGGGCCGCGATGTGCAACACGGCGAATACCCCACCGCCCACGACGATGTGTGGGACCTGCCCCACCGCGACAAGGTGCCCCGGGACGAAATTGCCGAGCACTACCCCAAGCAGAACCGTCTCAACTGGTGGGTCACCCAGGCCAACAAGCACTGGATCAACAAAGACGACGAATACCCTTATCAGGAAGACCAGCGTTTTGACTGGATTCGCGGGCATCACGTCGGGGGTCGCTCGATCATGTGGGGCCGTCATTGCTATCGCTGGAGCGACATTGACTTTGAGGCCAACAAAAAAGAAGGCATCGCCATCGACTGGCCGATTCGCTACAAGGACATCGAGCCCTGGTACGATTATGTGGAACCCTTCGTCGGCATCGCCGGTCAGGCCGAGGGCCTGAAGCAGGTACCCGATGGCAAATTCCTCAAACCCTTCCCGCTCAACTGCGCTGAGCAGCACCTGCGCGAAACCGTCGCCCAGAAATATCCGTTCCGGGTGGTGACTCCAGGCCGGGTAGCAAACCTGTCCGAGTACAACCCGGACGTTCACCTCGGCAAGCGCGGCCAGTGTATGTCCCGGGATCGCTGCTGGCGCGGCTGCCCCTTCGGCGCTTACTTCAGCAGCCAGTCCGCCACCCTGCCGGTGGCCGAAGCGACCGGCAACCTGACCATTCGCCCACACAGTATCGTCAAGGAAATTGTGTACGATGCCGACTCCGGGCGCGCCACCGGCGTGCGCCTGATCGACGCCCAGAGCAAAGAAGAGCTGGAAATTTCCGCACGGATCATTTTCTGCAACGCCAGCACCGTGGGCACCACCGCCATCCTGCTCAACAGCCGCTCCGACGCCTTCCCCAATGGTCTGGGCAACCGCAGCGGCGAGCTGGGCCACAACATCATGGATCACCACTACGGCATGGGCGCCGCCGGCGTTCTGCCCGCACTGGAGAACGAATACTACTCCGGTCGCAAACCGGGCGGTTTTTATATTCCGCGTTTTACCAACCTGGATGAAGAAACCCGGCGGGAAGATTATGTGCGCGGTTTCAGTTATCAGGGCTCGGCACAACGGGCTGAAAATATTCCGGTGGGCGCGGTCGGCTCATCCCTGAAAGAGGCGGTGTTCAAACCCGGCACCTGGACCATCCGCATGACCTGTTTCGGCGAGATGTTGCCCTACCATGAAAACCGGATGTACCTGGATCACAGCAAGACCGATCAATACGGTATGCCGCTGATCACCTTTGATGCCCAACTGCGGGACAATGAAATGAAGCTGCGCCAGGACGGCGTGAAAAGCGCGGTGCAAATGCTCGAAGCGGCGGGCTGTACCGGCATCACCTGGTACAACAGCGCCACCGCGCCCGGCGCCTGCATCCATGAAATGGGCACCGCGCGCATGGGCCACGACCCGGAAACCAGCGTGCTCAATAAATGGAACCAGATGCACGATGTCCCCAATGTGTTTGTGACCGACGGTTCCTGCATGACCAGCTCCGGCACCCAGAACCCGAGCATCACCTACATGGCGCTGACCGCCCGTGCCGTAGACTATGCTCACAAACAGATTCAGGCCGGCGAGCTGTAAGCTCACCCGGTTATGGTCGACACACCCATTCCGGGCAGCCTAGTTATCCTCTAGAAGACTGCCCGATTTTTTTTGAGGTAATAACCATGAAAGCTTTCTTGCGCACCCTGTCCCTGATCACTCTGGCGACCGCGGCCAGCGCCCCGACACTGGCCGACTCCGAGCGAGTGTTCGAGCTGCGGACCTACACCACCCATGAAGGCAAACTGCCCGACTTACATGCCCGCTTCGAAAACCACACCCGCTGGTTGTTCGAAAAACACGGCATGAGGAACATCGCCTACTGGACACCCACCGATGAAGCCCTGGCCGACAACACCCTGACCTATATCCTGGTGCACGAAAGCCGGGAAGCGGCCGAGGCAAGCTGGAAGGCGTTTTCCAACGACCCCGAGTGGCAGGCGGTTTACCAGAAGTCCCGAGAGAATGGACCACTGGTCAAACACATCGACTCCACTTTCATGAAGCCCACCGACTACTCGCGGATTCGCTAAACCCATCAAAACTGCAATGGGTCGATGCCGTAGCGCGCCAGCAGGTAAACGTACTCGTCGGTGTCCCGAAAGCGCTGCACGGCCCGGGAAAAGTCAGCGGCCAGTTTATGGGCATCCTCGCGTTGACGTGAAATGGCGATGTAAATGGGGCCCCGGAATACCGGCGGCTCCATGAACTCGATCTGATTCCGCACCCCCAGCCGCTCGGCGTGCAGTTCAATGGCCGGCTTGTTGCCCAGGGCATAGTCCACCCGGCCACCGAGCAGCACTTTGATCAACTGCTCCTCATCATTGACCCGCAGCTTTTTGAACGCGGTATCGTCTTCAAGCGCCTCGCCATAGTAGTAAGCGCGAATTCCCCCGAGCTGAAACTCGCGCAACCAGTTGATATCGGACGAATCCAGAGGCTCATCCCCGGCGCGGCGAAACACCGATACGGTTTCAAAGGCGTGGGGAATGGAGGTGAAGGTGACGCCCGGGGCGCGCTTGGAGGTGTTGAACAGGGTGCAGGCAATATCGGCCCGTCCGTCACCGACATGCTGCAACAGCCGGCTGAACGGATAGCGCCGGTACTCGAGCTTATACCCCAACTGCTGGGCCACCCGTTCGCACACATCGACGGAAATGCCCCGCCACTGGCTGGTCTGATCGTCAAAATAATAGAACGGCGGGTAGTCCTTTTCGGCTACCGCCGCCACCAACGTGGTCCCGCTGGCCGCACAACTGATGCACACCAGCAAAACCGTCAGCACAATACGCCTCATGGAGGATCTCCATCCTTTTTGGAGGAACAGCCAGAAAAAGTATAGCACCGAATAGTCGCCCCTTGACTTTCCAGTGATTGGAAGGTTTAGAGTGGCCCTATTCCCTACTACGGAGGCGTTTATGACATCCTCGAATGAAATTGATCTGCACATCAGCGGGATGAGCTGTGCATCCTGCGTCGGCCGGGTTGAAAAAGCCCTCAATGCCGTGGAAGGCGTCACCGAAGCCAACGTCAACCTGGCCACGGAAACCGCTCAGGTGAAGGGCAGCGCCAAGGCCGATACGTTGATCGACGCCGTACGCCAGGCCGGCTACCAGGCCGAACCCGCACGCTCCGACCAGACCGATCAGTTGGCGGAAGAGCGGGCCCAGGAGGCCCGGCGTCTCAAACGCTCTCTGTGGTTTGCGGCGGCGTTGACGCTGCCGGTGTTTGTGATGGAAATGGGCGGCCACCTCTTTCCGGCATTGCACCACGCCATCAACGACAGTATCGGTCAGCAGGCCAACTGGTTGATCCAGTTCACCCTGGCCACCCTGGTGCTGTTCGGACCCGGCCTGCGCTTTTTCCGGCTCGGTGTGCCAGCTCTGGCACGGCTGGCGCCGGATATGAATTCACTGGTGGCCCTGGGCACCACCGCTGCCTGGGGCTACTCGGTGGTGGCCACCTTTGTGCCCGAGGTACTGCCTGACAATGCGGTCAACGTCTATTACGAGGCCTCGGCGGTCATCGTCACCCTGATTCTGCTCGGCCGGTTTATGGAGGCCCGCGCCAAGGGCCGCACCAACCAGGCCATCAGCCGCCTGGTGAGCCTGCAGGCCAAAAGCGCGCGGGTGCTGCGCGACGGGCAAGAGGTCGAGGTGGCGCCGGAAGAGATTCAGCTTGGGGAGACCATTGTGGTCCGCCCCGGTGAGAAAATTCCCCTCGACGGTGAGCTGGTTGACGGTCACTCCTATGTGGACGAATCCATGCTCACCGGCGAAGCCATTCCCGTGGAAAAGTCCACCGGGGATACAGTGGTGGGCGGCACCCTCAATAAAACCGGCAGTTTCTCCTTCAAGGTCACCAAAACCGGGGAGGACACCCTGCTGGCCCAGATCATTCATATGGTCGAAAGCGCCCAGGGCTCGAAGCTGCCGATCCAGACCCTGGTCAATAAAATCACCCTCTGGTTTGTGCCCGCAGTGATGGCCGCAGCCCTGGTGACCCTGGTGGTCTGGCTGATATTCGGCCCCGAACCGGCCCTGACCTTTGCGCTGGTCAACGCGGTGGCGGTGCTGATCATCGCCTGCCCTTGCGCCATGGGACTGGCTACGCCCACCTCCATCATGGTGGCCACCGGCCGGGCGGCAGAAATGGGCATCCTGTTTCGCCACGGCGAAGCCCTGCAGGCACTGCGGGATATGGACGCCATTGCCTTTGACAAAACCGGCACCCTGACCCGGGGCCAACCGGAACTGACCGACCTGATTCCCGCCGAGGGTTTCGAGCGCTCGCAGTTGCTCACCTGGGCCGCGGCACTGGAAAAACGCTCCGAACACCCCATCGCCGAGGCGATACTCGACGCGGCGGAGCAGGAAGACCTGACGCTTCCGGAGGCCACCGGGTTCGACTCATTGACCGGCTATGGTGTGAAGGCCACCATCGAGGGGCGCGAGGTCGCCATCGGCGCGCTGCGGCTTCTGCAGGAGTACAGCCAGGGCGACAATCCGTTTGAAGCCGAGGCCGACACCCTGGCCAGCGACGGAAAAACCCCGCTGTATCTGTTGGTGGACCGCAAGCCGGCCGCCCTGCTCGCCGTAGCCGACACCGTAAAAGACACAACGCCGGCGGCCATCGACTTTCTGCACCGGGAAGGCTTCAAAGTGGTGATGATGACCGGCGACAACCAGCACACCGCCCGGGCCATCGCCGATCAGCTCAAAATTGATGAAGTGGTGGCCGATGTCCTGCCCGACGGCAAGGTCGAGGCGCTGAAAAAGTTGCAGGACGAGGGCCTGAAGGTGGCCTTTGTGGGCGACGGCATCAACGACGCCCCCGCTCTCGCACAAGCCGATATCGGTATCGCCATGGGCACGGGGACCGACGTCGCCATCGAAAGCGCCGATGTGGTGCTGGTCAAAGGCGATCTGGTCGGAGCGGCCAACGCCATCGCCGTCTCCCGCGCCGCCCTGCGCAACATCAAGCAGAACCTGTTCTGGGCTTTTGCCTACAACACGGCGCTGATTCCGGTGGCCGCCGGTCTGCTCTACCCGGCCTTCGGTCTGCTGCTGTCGCCGGTGTTCGCGGCGGGCGCCATGGCATTGTCGAGCGTGTTTGTGCTGGGTAATGCCCTGCGCCTGAAACGCTTTCAGGCGGTCATCCAATCCGGCCCCGACGCCGTACGATGAAGTGAGCGCCAAGCGTTTCAATTGGGCGCTCATAAGCCTACACTGGTTTGCGAAAAGGCTTGCGAGAGTCCTTTAGCTGACGAGTATTCACCGTTTTACTAAGGAGTAGGTTATGCAAGTTCGAGACTTGATCCCGGGCCAGGCCCGGAAGAAATCCAACCCCAGCGCGATGGAACACCTGTCTGAACGCTCGGCCGAACTCACCGATGAATTCAAGTCATTTGTGGGTGATATGGAAGCCATGCTCAAGAACAGCGCATCGCTGCAGGGGGAAGAACTGGCCCGCGCCCGCCAGGCGCTGGAGGAGCGCGTCCACAAAGCCAAAGGTGTGGTTGACGAAAAAGGCAATCGCCTGGCGCAGTACACCAAGGAAAACCTGCATCAGGCTGGTGACTACGCCCGGACGCACCCCTGGACGGTCACCGGTGCAACCCTGGCGCTCGGGGTTGCGGTCGGGCTGTTGATCTTCAAGCGCAAATAAGGCGGTGCCCGGGCACACCAGTGGTCTGCCTACGAACTGGCGACCCACTGGTTGCGTCCCCGGTCCTTGGCCCGGTACAGGCAGTCGTCGGCGGCCACGATAAGATCGTCCGGGGTATCAACACTGATCAGGTCCGAAGTCACCACCCCGACACTCAGTGTCACCACCCCGTCAGTAGCGGTGTGTTCGTGCGGGATCCCCGAAGCCTGCATGGACGCCAAAATACGCTCCGCAACACGTCGAGCGCCGGCACTGTCGGTTTCGGGAAGCAACACCAGAAACTCATCGCCCCCATAGCGAACCCCCAGATCCATCGTACGGTGACTGGCACTTCGGATGGCATCGGCCACGGCCACCAGGCATTTGTCACCCGCCAGATGACCATAACGATCGTTGTACTCCTTGAAGTGATCGATATCGACCATCAACAACGACAGCACGCCGCCGGTGCGCTTGATCCGCGCCAGTTCGCTGACCACCACCTCATCAAAGCGACGGCGATTGGCCAGCCCGGTCAGGGGGTCGGTGAGTGAAAGCGCCTGCAACTCCCGCATTGCCTGTCGCAGCTCTGCGGTGCGCCGCTCGATTTTCTCTTCCAGCTGTTCATTCAGTTCTTTGAGCTCACGCTCGGTTTCCACAAAGCGGGTAAGCTCCTTGGACGTGCCCCAGATATGGGTCACCACCCCGCGATCATCGCGCATCGGAACCAGAATGGTCTCAAACAACCGCTGACGGCCGTCGAGCACCGGCTTCTGCTCCGTCACCACGGTGCTGCCCAGGGCCACACAGCGCCGGTAGCCTTCAATGATTTCCTCGGCGCCCTCCCAACCGGCCAGCAAGTCCCGGAATCGGGCGCCGGGCACCTGTCTGGGCTCCAGAGCTCGGGCCGCCTCATTGGCGTTGACGATTTCAAAGTCGTCATCAAGCACCTTCGCAATCCAGAAGGGATCGCGAGCATGATGCCAGAGCGCCTCAAAGAACTGCAGCAGCGCCTGTTGGTCCAGAGCAGCGTGAAAGTCGGTCATATCCGGATACTAGCGCAAAGCGCCCAAAGATGCAGCATCAGGCGCCAAAGTGGCCTATCGGCGTCCCCGCATGGCTTACGTAAAGATTGGTAAGCGCCGTCCGCCCCGCAACAAGACAAACCATCCGCTCGCCTGTTAGCGTCGTATCTACCACTTTAACTTACCCGAAAAGGAGTCTGTTTGATGTCCAAGGTTCTTGTTCTTTACTACAGCATGTATGGCCACATCGAAACCCTGGCTCACGCCATCGCCGAGGGAGCCAGGCAGGTGGATGGTGTGGAAGTCACCCTGAAACGTGTGCCGGAAACCATGCCTGAGGATGTGGCCCGCAATGCCGGCGCCAAGCTCGACCAGGATGCGCCAGTGGCCAGTCCGGAAGAGCTCGATCAGTACGATGCCATCATCTTCGGCACCCCCACGCGCTTTGGCAACATGTGTGGTCAGATGCGCAACTTCCTGGATCAGACCGGCGGACTCTGGGCGCAAGGCAAACTGGTCGGAAAAGTGGGCAGTGTATTTACCTCCACTGCCAGCCAGCACGGCGGTCAGGAAACCACCATCACCTCGTTCCACACCACCCTGTTGCACCACGGCATGATCATTGTGGGTGTACCTTATGCCGTACCCGCACTGACCAATATGGACGAAGTCAGCGGCGGCACGCCCTACGGCGCCAGCACCCTGGCCGGTGCCGATGGCAGCCGCCAACCGACCGAAAACGAGCTGACCATCGCCCGCTATCAGGGTGAGCATGTGGCGAAAATTGCCATCAAGCAGAGCGCGTAAAACCCTTGCGCCAACAAAAAAGCCCGCGCTATTGGCGCGGGCTTTTTTGTACTCGTCGTACTGAGTGCTACTCGGCGTTGGTTGGCACCCTCAGCAGCGTATCCACCGCCGGCTTGGGCGAATAATCCCGGTTGAACAGCAAGGGGTAGTTGATGCGATTCTCGATGGGATAGCCGTTTTTCCAGGACATATCATCGGTCACACCCCAGAGCGTAACCCGGTCGATTTTATCCCGCTTGCGATAAAGCAGCTCGAACAGTTCCCGCCAACGCTCGGTCAGTTGCTGCTGTACATCATCCGGCAAGCCGTCCGCGTAGGGGTTCAGGTACTCCACAAATTCTTCATTCTGATATTGTGGATGAAGCATGCCGGTACCGATGATCTGGCCCTCACGAGTGAGCGGCAGCACATCGATGTCCATCTCGGTAATCATCACTTTCACACCCAGCTCGGCGTAGGCATCAATGGCCTGCTCGATGTATTCCATTTTCGGGTAATTCAAGCCCCAGTGTGCCTGGATGCCGACGCCGTCAATGCGAATACCGGCGTCCTGCAACATTTTTACCATACGCACAATACCGTCGCGCTTGGCCGGACGCCAGGCATTGAAGTCGTTGTAATAGAGCTCGGTATCCGGTGCGTACTCACTGGCGTACTGAAAGGCCAATTTCACCAGCTCATCGCCACTGCCAATACTGTTGACCCAGGTGGTGGGACGATAGGAGCCGTCGTCCGCAATCACTTCATTGACCACATCCCAGGCGTGCACCTTGCCGGCATAACGCCCGGCAACCACCTCGATGTGCTGACGCATCCGCTCTTTCTGCTGCTCGGAGGTGTTGGGATCGCCGTCTTCATTGTGAAAGAACCAGGCCGGTGTCTGGTTGTGCCAGACCAGGGTGTGGCCCACGGTAAACAGGTCGTTTTCCCGCCCGAATTCAACAAACGCATCGGCGGGCCCAAAGCGGTACACACCGGGCTCCGGGTTGATCTCCTCGGCCTTCATGGCGTTTTCCAGGGTCACGGTATTGAAGTGGTTCAACACGATCTCCGCGGACTGGGGGGCATCGCCAGCCGCGATTCCCGAATTGATCGCCACGCCCACTTTGAAGGCGTCGGCATAGGCCGCCTTGAGCGTGTCGGCGGTGGGTTTCACGTCATTCTGGCTCTGGTAGGGAGATTGCTGGCAGGCGGACAACAGTACCGCCGCAGCAAGTATCAAAACAGGTTTCATAACAGTCATACCCTGGTTTTATCATGTTGAGTGGCGCCGGAGCGGCCGGCGGGCCAGGCATCCTGACAGGCCGCCAGACAGGCCGCCAGACAGGCCACTAAGAGTCACAACAACTATATCAAACTCCACAACGCCTGTCGGCCCGATTTCTGATCTGGCGCAAGGCCCAGCCCACCCACAGCGACTAGACTGTTAACAGAGACCTTTCCGGAACACCCCAGGCCAGGAGGTGAGCCATGCCCCACACAGAATCTATCCTATGGTTTGAGCAGATTACCCTGGAGGACATTGGCCGGGTTGGCGGCAAGAACGCCAGCCTGGGCGAGATGACCCGGTCGCTTCAGTCCGCCGGCGTCCCCATTCCCCCGGGGTTTGCCATTACCGCCCAGGTGTACCGGGATTTCATCGAGGCGAACCAACTGACCGGGCGGATCGCCGAACAACTGGCGGCGCTGAAACATGAGCAGCAAAGTCTGGCCGATACCGGGGCAGCCATTCGGGCACTGATTCTCGGCGGGGAGTTCACCACCGGGCAACGAAGTGCCATTGAGGACGCCTATCGACAGCTCTGCGACCGACTGCAACAGCCCGAAGCCCCGGTCGCCGTGCGCAGCTCCGCCACGGCCGAGGACCTGCCGGAAGCCAGTTTCGCCGGTCAGCAGGAAAGCTTTCTCAACGTCCGGGGGCTGGATGGGTTATTGGAAAGCAGCCGGGCCTGTCTGGCCTCCCTGTACACCGACCGCGCCATCGCCTATCGGGAGCAGCACGGCTTTGCCCACGAGCAGGTGGCGCTTTCGGTGGGTGTGCAGCAGATGGTGCGCTCGGACCTCGGCTGCGCCGGCGTCCTGTTTACCCTGGATACCGAAAGCGGCTTCCCCGACGTGGTGCTGATCAACGGCGCCTGGGGGCTGGGGGAGTCGGTGGTCAAGGGCAGCGTCAACCCGGACCGGTTTATGGTGTACAAGCCGCTGCTGGAACGTGAATTTCAGCCCATCATAGAGCGCACCTGCGGCAGTAAAGCGGAGAAGATGCTCTATGCCGACTCGGCCGACGAACCCGGCAAAACCACGCGCACGGTTGCCACCACCGAATCCGAACGCCAGCGTCTGGTGTTGAACGATGAGGACATTCTCACCCTGGCCCGCTGGGGAATGCAGATCGAACAGCACTACCAGCGCGCCATGGATATCGAATGGGCGCGGGACGGTGATACCGGAAAGCTTTATATTGTCCAGGCGCGCCCGGAAACCATCGAGTCACAAAAAGACCGCGCGGTCTTCTCCAGTTATAAACTGAAGGAGCAGGGCTCTGTGCTGGTGGAAGGCGCCAGTGTCGGCAGCGCCATCGCCGCCGGCCCGGTGTGCAAGCTGGACCGACACGACCAGAGCGAGCAGTTCCCGAAAGGCGCCATTCTGGTCACCGACCGGACCGACCCGGACTGGGTACCGATCATGCGCCGCGCGGCGGGGGTCATTACCAACAGCGGCGGTGCCACCAGTCATGCCGCCATTGTCAGCCGGGAGCTGAAGGTGCCCGCCATCGTCGGTACCGGGAACGCCACGGAGCGTCTGACCGAAGGAGCGGAGGTCACGTTGGACTGTTCCCAAGGCGCCCAGGGCAAGGTGTACGAAGGTAAGCTGGCCTTTGAGGTAAAGCAGATTCGGGTGGACGAAGTGGTTCCCACCCGCACCGACCTGATGATCAATGTCGCCATGCCCGACGGCGCGCTGTACTGGTGGCAGCTGCCGACCCGGGGAATCGGCCTGGCCCGGATCGAGTTCATCATCTCCAGCCAGATTGGTGTTCACCCCATGGCCCTTTTGCACCCGGAGCGGGTCAC
>NZ_DGMV01000064.1:0-4938 GCF_002388575.1 Marinimicrobium sp. UBA4509 | reverse complement strand
TTTGCACCCGGAGCGGGTCACCCCGATTGAAACCCTGGACACCATCGCCGCCTTGACTCAGCGCTACGCCACCCCGAGTGAGTACTTTGTCGATCAGTTGGCCACCGGCATTGGCAAAATTGCCGCCTCCTGTTACCCCCACCCGGCCATCGTGCGTTTTTCAGACCTCAAGTCGAACGAATACCGGGGGCTGATTGGTGGTGAAGACTTCGAACTGGAAGAGGACAACCCCATGCTCGGGTTGCGCGGCGCCTCGCGCTACTATCACGAGCGCTACCGGGAAGCCTTTCAGCTTGAGTGCCAGGCATTGAAGCGCGCCCGGGAGGTCATGGGCTTTGACAATATCATCGCCATGATTCCCTTCTGCCGCACACCGGCCGAGGCGGATCAGGTGCTGGCGGTGATGGCCGACGCCGGGCTCAAACGCGGCGAGAACGGCCTTCAGGTTTACGTGATGTGTGAGATTCCCTCGAACGTCATTCTCGCCGAGCAGTTTGCCCAGCGGTTCGACGGCTTCTCTATCGGCAGCAACGATCTGACCCAACTGGTGCTCGGCATCGATCGGGATTCACAAGCCCTGCGTCCGCTGTTCGATGCCCGGGACGAGGCCGTCAAACGACTGATCGCCCAGGTCATTCGGGTCGCTCACGAACACCATCGCAAGGTCGGCATCTGCGGCCAGGCTCCGTCCGACCATCCCGATTTTGCCGCGTTTCTGGTGGAATGCGGCATTGATTCCATTTCCCTCAACCCGGATTCCATCATCCGGGCCAGCCAACATATTGCCCAAGCGGAGAAACAATGAAAGTTGCCGTATTCAGCAGCAAACCTTACGACAAAGCGTTTCTGACCAGTGCCAATCAGGGGCGCCACGAGCTGGTGTTTCACGAAGCCGCGCTCAACGCCGCCAGCGCGCTTCTCGCCCAGGACTGCACCGCCGTCTGTTGTTTCGTCAACGACCAGTTGGGCGCGGACGTGTTGGAGATTCTGGCAAAGCAGGGCGTAAAACTCATTGCCATGCGCTGCGCCGGGTACAACCAGATTGATCTGGACGCCGCCCGCGCCCTGGGCATCACCCTGGCCCGGGTGCCGGAGTATTCTCCCCACGCCATTGCCGAACACACCCTCGCCCTGATTCTGATGCTGAACCGGCAACTGCATCGGGCGCACTACCGCGTTCATGAAAACGACTACTCACTGAATGGCCTACTCGGCTTCGACCTGTTCGGCAAAACCGTCGGAGTGATCGGCACCGGTAAAATCGGCGCCACCTTTGCGCGCATCATGCTCGGGCTGGGTTGCCGGGTGATCGCCTACGATCCCTATCCCGACGAGGCACTGCAGACCGCCGGCGTGGATTACGTGGCACTCGACGACCTCTGGCCGCAATCCGACATCATTTCCCTGCACTGCCCGTTGACCCCGGACAACCACCACCTGATCAACGCCGATGCCCTGCTAAAAATGAAACCGGGTGTGATGCTGATCAATACCGGTCGCGGCGGCCTGCTCGATACCAAAGCGGTGATTGCCGGACTGAAATCCCGACAGGTGGGTTACCTGGGGCTGGACGTGTATGAAGAGGAAAGCGATCTGTTTTTTGAAGATCACTCCAGCCAACTGTTGCAGGATGATGTGTTTGCCCGACTGCTGACATTCCCCAACGTCGTGATCACCGGACACCAGGCGTTCTTCACCCGCGAGGCACTGGCCGCCATTGCAGACACCACCCTGAAGAACCTCACCGGATTCGAACAGCAAGACCGGTCCCTGATGCACTTGATCGAGTCACCGTGAATGACCGCCATGGACACCCGCAACGCCACAACGCCTCCGCCCTCGTCGGACGGAGAGCCGGTGCACGCGCTCAGCGCCGAACAGACGCTGGAGCAGCTCGACAGCACCCCAAACGGATTGAGCACCGATGATGCCCGACAGCGACTGACACAGTGGGGGCCGAACGCCCTGCCCACCCAACCGCCGACACCGGGCTGGAAGCGCTGGCTACGGCAATTTCACAATCTCTTCATTTACGTTCTGCTGGTCAGCGGGTTGATCAGTCTGTTTCTCGGTCATTGGGTGGATGCCGGCGTTATTACCGGGGTGGTATTGATCAATGCCACCATCGGTTTTGTGCAGGAGGGCAAAGCCGAGCAGGCCCTGCGCGCCATTCTGTCCATGAGCCGAAGCCAGTGCCTGGTGCTGCGCGACGGGGCGACCCTCACCCTAGACAGCGAAGCACTGGTGCCGGGTGATGTGGTACTGCTGCAAGCCGGCGACAAAGTCCCCGCCGATATCCGTTTGCTGGAAAGTAAAAGCATCCGCTGTGATGAAGCGTTACTCACCGGTGAATCCCAGGCCGTTGATAAAGTCACCGCACCGGTAAACGCCGAAGCGCCCCTGGCGGAACGGCTCAATATGGCCTATATGGGCACTCTGATCACCTACGGCAGCGGACGCGGTGTGGTCACTCAGACCGGCTCACACACCGAGATTGGCACCATCAACCGGATGGTTCAGGGCGTGACCTTGAGTTCGACGCCGCTGCAGCGCCAACTGCAACGCTTCGCCGGGCAATTGACCCTGGCCATTCTGTTGATCACCGGCGCCACCGTTGTTCTGGGTGCGCTGCTGCATAACCAGAGCCTGGCCACGTTGTTTCAGGGCGCGATCGGTATTGCCGTTGCGGCGATTCCCGAAGGCCTTCCCGCCGTGGTCACCATCACCCTCGCGCTCGGGGTGGAGCGCATGGCCCGCAAACGCTCACTGATGCGGCGCCTGCCCGCGGTGGAAGTGCTCGGTTCGGTGGACGTGATCTGTTCGGATAAAACCGGCACTCTCACCGCCAATGCCATGACCGCGCGTGCGCTGGTCACCAGCACCCACCGGTACACGGTGAGCGGTGAGGGCTACACGCCGGAAGGCGATATCAAGGCGGAATCTCACTCCTCGGGCGACAGCCCCGGCACTGACTCCGTCGCCACCGCCTCCCGCATCGCCCTGTTGTGCAACGATGCCAACCTGACCGAGGAGCAGGGCGAGTGGCAGTTGCACGGCGACCCCACCGAGGGTGCTCTGCTGGTATTGGCAATGAAACACGGGTTGGAGGCCAATCAGTGTCGACGCAAATGGCCGCGCATTGACAGTCTCCCGTTCGAAACCGAAAAACGCTATATGGCCGTGTTGCATGACCACCCCGACGGCGACCGGGAAATGGCGATCAAGGGCGCGCCCGATCGGCTGTTGGAGCTGTGCCGCGAGCAGCTCGGTCCGAATGGCCCGGAACCACTGGACCGGAATTACTGGCACCGCCAGATGGAGCAGCTCGCCTCGAAAGGGATGCGGGTCATGGCTCTGGCTCGCAAACCGATGGACAGCGAACAGACCGAGCTGCATCACCACCATATGGAAAGCGGTCTGGTCATGGTGGCGCTGGTCGGCATCAGCGATCCGCCCCGCCCCGAAGCTGTCGAGGCAATCGCCCAGTGTCACGCAGCCGGTATTCGGGTTCTGATGATTACCGGCGACAATCCGGTAACCGCCGCCGCCATCGGCCGCGAGCTGGGCCTGAACAGCGAGAGGGTGGTCAGCGGTGCGGAGCTCGACCGGATGAATGACGCCGAGCGCATCGCTGTGGTCGATCAGGTCGATCTGTTCGCCCGCACCAGTCCGGCCAACAAACTGCAACTGGTGGAATCACTGCAAGCCCGGGGGCATACCGTGGCCATGACCGGCGACGGCGTCAACGACGCCCCCGCCCTGCGTTCGTCGGACATTGGCATCGCCATGGGCCAGAAAGGCACCGATGCCGCCAAGGAGGCCGCCGACTTCGTACTGACCGATGACAACTTTGCCACCATTACGCATGCCGTAGCAGAAGGGCGCACTGTGTACGACAATATTGTGAAGGCCATTGCGTTCATCCTGCCCACCAATCTGGCCCAGGCCGTCGTCATCGTGCTGGCCATTTTGTTCGGTTGGCTTCTGCCGATCACACCGGTACAGATTCTGTGGGTCAACATGGTCACCGCAGTCACTCTCGCTCTGGCCATGGCGTTTGAGCAGAGCGAAGCCGACATCATGCAGCGTCCGCCCCGCCCCCGCCATCAGGGCTTGATCACCGGCACGCTGCTCTACCGGATTCTGTTGGTCGGCGGTCTCGGTGCACTCACGGTGTTCACCCTGTTTGAGTGGCAGATGTCGGCATCGGGTGACTCGGCTCTGGCGCGCTCCGTTGCGGTCAATGCGCTGGTGCTGTTTGAAATATTTTATTTACTGAGTGCGCGTACCCTGAACGACTCCCTGTGGCACCGGCGCTATTGGCAGGGGTTACGCCCGGCACTGGTGGCCATTGCCGTGGTACTTTTGTTTCAGGGGGTGTTTACCTATTGGCCGATCAGTCAGCGCATTTTTGATGTCGGCGCCTTGAGTGTGAGTCATTGGCTGGTACTGGTGCTGTCGACCAGTCCGATTCTATTGATCGTCGAGTTGGAAAAGTTTCTGACCCGACACCTGCGCGGACACTGACATGGCCCTATCCTCTCGCCCGTTACCGGAAGCCCTCGCCATTCTTCGGGAGCTGTCCATGGACCTGTATTGGAGCTGGAATCACGATGGCGACCAGCTCTGGCAACAACTGAACCCGGAGGTGTGGGAACACACCCAAAACCCGGTGGAGGTATTGCAACTGACCAGCGACGAACAACTTCAGAAAATCGCCCGGGACAAAAACTTCCTCGCCGCGCTGAACACTCTGACCCGGGCGAGGGATGCCTACCTCACCGACACCAGCTGGTATCAACAGCACTACGCCAACTCGGCGCTCAAAGGCATTGCCTATCTCAGTATGGAGTACGGCCTCTGCGATGCCCTTCCGCTGTATGCCGGGGGGCTGGGCATGCTCGCCGGGGACTACCTGAAAACCGCCAGCGATCTGGG
>NZ_DGMV01000034.1:27774-31749 GCF_002388575.1 Marinimicrobium sp. UBA4509 | reverse complement strand
TCAGGGCGCCCAAGAGGCCGACGAAGGCGGCGCCCAGGATCGGGCCCAATACCCAGAAAAGGTAGTGCGGTCGGATCGGGATTTCCAGTACGAAGTGCTGCAGGCTCATCAACAGCGCCTCCGAGCCGAGCACGGCAATCAACCCCGACAGGCCACCGAGAATCGAAAACTCCGCCCAGACACTGCCCACTACCAACCGGCGCGGACTGCCCAGGGCACGCAGCAGACCAGCCTCCTGTTTGCGTGCATCCAGGCTGGTCGTGACCGCCGCCAGAAGTACCAGGATGCCGCCAATTACCGTGAGCACCAGAACCAACTGAATGCCCTTGGTCACCTGGGTGACAATCGATCGGATCTGCTCGAATACCCGATCCAGTTCGATCAGCAGAATGGTGGGGTACTCACGCATCAGGTCGTTGATCAGTGTTTTCTGGCTGGCCGGAACATAGGCACTGGTGATGTAGGTGGCGGAAAAGCCGTCCAGGGCTCCAGGCTCAAAGATGAAAAAGAAGTTTGGATTCATGGAGCGCCAGTCCAGCGTCCGCAAACTGGTCACCTCCGCTTCCATTGTCAGTCCGCCGATCGAAAACCGTAAGGTATCTCCCAGCTCAATGCCCAGCTCGCCCGCCAGCTCCTGCTCCACCGACACGCCGGGCAGCTCGCCACCGGACCACTGATCCCACCACTGCCCGGCCACTACCTCGTTGTCTTCCGCCAGGGTGTCTGTCCAGGTCAGGTTGGCCTCGCGGTTCAGGCGTTCCCGGGACTTTTCCTGCTCGTTGATGTGTGTAAGGCGACCCCTCACCATGGGGTACAGCGGTTGTCGGTCCAGGGATTCGCGGTCGAGCATGGTCTGTACCGGCTCGACGTCTTCGGGTGCCACATTGACCAGGAAGTGGTTGGGAGCATCCTCCGGTAACTGGGCTTGCCAATCCTGTATCAGCGAGGTGCGCACCACAGTCAGGGTGATCAGCAGCATGATCGCCACCGAGAAGATCACCATCTGCACCAGGCTGTGGCCGCGCCGGCGCTGCAGGTTGGCCACTGCCAGGCGCCAGACGCTGCTGGCCCCGGTGGTGAGTTTGCGGCTCAGGTGCAGCAGTCCGAGGCCGAGGATGGCGGTCACCACAACCACCACCAGCAGGGCCGCCACGACGCTCGCCGCCAGCGCCCAATCCCGGCTGAACAATACCACCAGCAACACTACGGCGAGCAACGCCAGCATTACCTGAGTCCAGACCTGAACTTTATCGACGCTCAGCTCCCGACGCAGAATTTTCAGGGGCGGCACTTTGGGCAGGAACCACAGGGCGGGCAAGGCGAAGAACATCAGGCACACCAGACCGCTCAGTACGCTCAGCACATAGGCCAGCCAGCCCGGTTGGGCCAGGTTCAGGGCGAAGAAGTTCGACAGGCCGTAAGCCACCAACTGCTGGAAGCCCTCCCCCAGGCCGACACCAATGACGGAGGCCACCAATGACAGGAGAATCAGCTGACCGAAGTAGAGGTTCCGAATACGCTGGCTGCCCGCTCCGAGGCTTTTCATCAGGGCGACCTGATCCACATGGCGATCGGCAAACTGGCGGGCCGCAAGCCCGATGGCAACACCGGCCAACAGCACGCCCACCACGGCGGCCAACAGCAGAAACTGTTTGCCGCGATCCAGGGTCCGGGCGAGATTGCGTTGGGAGGACTCTATGTCCACCACCCGATAGTGGTCCGTCAGTTGCGGTTCCAGCCAGGTTAAAAAACCTTCCAGGTCGGCGAGCCGGTCGGCGGCCAGCAGCCATTGGTAGCTCACCCGGCTGCCCGGCTGCACCACGCGGGTTGCCGGCAGGTCCTGAAGGTTCATCAGGACCCGGCCACCGGTCATGAAAATGGAACTGGCACCGTCGGGTTGACGCACCAGAACACGGCTGGCCACCAGCTCCGCCTCGCCGACACCAAAGGTATCACCCAGCTCAATGCCCAGCAGGGGCAGCATGCGTGCATCCACCCAGGCTTCGCCCGGCGCCGGGATGCCAGTGGCTTCTTCCGGAGGTTTGGTCGTCCAGGGTTGATCGGTGGTTTCCACCACACCACGCAGTGGGTAGCCCTCGTCCACCGCCTTGATGGAGGCCAGGTGCATCTCATCACCCCGATACACCATGGAGGAAAACTCCACCAATCGGGACTGCTGAAGATCGCGTTCGCCGGCTTCTTCAGCCCAGGCTGGATCATGAGGCTGGGACGCCCGAACCACCCGGTCCGCCCCCAGCAGATTGTTGCTTTGCTGTACCAGAGTGGCTTCGAGCCGATCGGTAAAAATGGCGATGGCACTGACCACCATCACGGCCATCACCAGGGCGATGCTCAGCAATCGCACTTCCCCGCTGCGCCAATTGCGCCAGAGTAGTCTTGCGGCCAGCATTGGCTCAGGCCTCCTCTGGCACGGGGTCAGTTTCCGGTTCAAGGGAACCGGCCACCAGATGAACGCGACGACCGCAGCGTTGGGCCAAGCGCTCCTCGTGGGTAATCAGAATCAGGGTGGTGCCCTGCTCGCGATTCAGTTCAAACAGCAGATCGATGATTTTGGCACCGGTGTGAATATCGAGGTTGCCCGTGGGCTCGTCGGCAAACAGCACCTTGGGCTGGCTGGCAAAGGCCCGCGCCACCGCCACTCGCTGCTGCTCACCACCGGAGAGCTGTTGCGGGTAGTGGGTCAGACGCTCGGCAAGTCCCACCCGAGCCAGGTACTCCTCGGCCCGACTACGGGCATTCTTCATGCCATGCAGCTCCATGGGGAGCATGACGTTTTCCAGCGCGGTCAGGCCCGGCAGCAGTTGAAACGACTGGAATACGAAACCGACGGATTCGGCCCGAACTTGTGCCCGTCCCTCTTCGTCCAGTGCGGTCAGGTTCTGGCCGCACAGCTGCACTTCACCGAAACTGGGCAGGTCCAGCCCCGCCAGGATGCCCAGCAGCGTTGATTTGCCGGAGCCCGAAGGGCCGGTGATTGCCACACTTTCTCCCGCCGCCACCGATAGGGAAATGCGGTGCAGAATGGTCAATTGCCCTTCTGCGGTCGAAACCACTTTGCCAACGCCGTTGGCCTGTACCAGTGCCGTGGAAGTCATGAAATGTCCTGGTTCGTCAAAAAACAGAGTGACCTATTGCACCTTGGTTACGAGAGGGTGTCAAAACGGTTCACAATTCTTTACGGTGACCCTTAGTCGCCCGATCAGCGTACCCATGCAGTATGAGCCTCTCAGAGGTTATTATTGCACCTGTGTCCACCCACTGAGCCGGAACCGCCCATGACGTTACACCGCACACTGCACTGTATTTCCCTTGCCCTGCTGCTCTCGCTCGCCTCAGTGGCCTGGGCAGAGTCCCCACGCGTCCTGGTACTGGGTGACAGCCTGAGTGCGGCCTACGGCATTGACGAGGAGGATGGCTGGGTCAACCTGCTCAATGAGCGACTGGAGCGCGAAGGCTACCCCCATACGGTGGTGAATGCCAGCGTCAGCGGTGAAACCACTGAAGGCGGCCTAAAGCGCCTTCCCCGGCTGCTGAGCGAGCACAACCCGGAATGGGTGATTCTGGAGCTGGGCGGCAATGATGGTTTACGCGGTTACCCGGTCAGCGATCTCGCCGACAACCTCGCCGCAATGATTCAATTGAGCCGGGAACAAGGGGCAGAGGTAGTGCTCTTGGGCATGCAGATTCCCCCCAATTATGGCCCGCGCTATACCGATCAGTTTACCGCCGTGTATCCGCAGCTGGCCCAGGAAGAAGATGTGCCACTGGTGGCGTTTATGCTAGAAGGCATCGCCACGAAGGATGAGTTGATGCAGCGAGACGGCATTCACCCCAACGCCGAAGCGCAGCCAAAAATTCTGGAGAATGTTTGGCCGATGTTGCGTGAGGTACTTCAGGCGCACTAAGAGCGTGATCTCGGGGTACGTTTGATGTCGGCTTACGCGCGTTGCGCTA
>NZ_DGMV01000034.1:25682-27581 GCF_002388575.1 Marinimicrobium sp. UBA4509 | reverse complement strand
TAGCGCAACGCGCGTAAGCCGACGAACACCTCGGACTTCATTTACGCCGGCTCCAAATACTCCACCATCAACTGCACGGACTGACGCCCGCGAAACTCGTTCACATCCAACCGATACGCCAGGTGCACACGCTGCACGGACGGATTGGGCCACAACTCCGGATCAATATTGAACGCAATGGCGTCCACCAGATGTTGTCCCTGCGAATCCAGCGCCAACGTCATTTTCAGGTGTTTCTCCCCCACCAGCCTCTGCTGAACCAGCGCAAAATCCCCATCGAACAGCGGCTCCGGAAAATGCTGTCCCCAGGGGCCTGCGTTGCGCAGCAAACTGGCCAGTTCCAGGTTCACTTCCGTGGGCGTCAAATTACCGTCGCTGACCAACACCGGCTGCAGGTCCTCCGGCTGCAATTGACGTTTTACTTCTTCGTCAAAGGCCTGCTGAAACGCGTCGAAATTCTCCCGAGAGAGCGTCATCCCCGCCGCCATGGCATGGCCGCCGAACTTGTTCAACAGATGCGGATGACGGGCCGCCACCGCATCCAGCGCATCGCGGATGTGCAAACCGGCAATTGAGCGAGCCGAACCTTTGATCTCCCCTTCCCCGGCATCGGCAAACACGATCACCGGACGGTGCAGACGATCCTTGATGCGCGACGCCAGAATACCGATCACACCCTGGTGCCAATTACCGTCATACAGGCAGAGCCCCCAGGGCAGCGCCTGATTTTCTTCATCCAGCTGCAGCCGATTGAGCATGGCCACCGCTTCCTTCTGCATGCCACTCTCAATCGCCTTGCGATCGCGGTTGAGCTCGTCCAGCGTCAACGCCATCTCCCGGGCCAGCTCATCGCTGTCGCACATCAGACACTGAATGCCCACGGAAATATCGTCCAGGCGTCCCGCCGCGTTCAGCCGTGGGCCAATGGCAAACCCCAGGTCACTGGCCACCAGCCGGTGCATCTGTCGCCCGGCCACATCCAGCAGGGCAATAATGCCCGGGCGAGCCACACCGGCGCGAATGCGCTGTAAGCCCTGAGACACCAGAATGCGGTTATTGTGATCCAGCGGCACCACGTCCGCCACCGTACCGAGGGCCACCAGATCGAGAAAATTCGCCATATTGGGCTCGGGCTGGCCCTGGGCAAACCAGCCCCGCTGACGCAACTCCGCCCGCAGGGCGTTCATCACGTAAAAAATAACACCAACACCTGCCAGGTTTTTACTGGGAAACGGGCAGCCCGGCTGGTTGGGGTTCACAATGGCTTCGGCGGAGGGCAGCTCATCACCGGGCAGGTGATGATCCGTCACCACCACCGCAATCCCATGCTCCTGCGCCGCACGCACCCCCTCGACACTGGAAATACCGTTATCCACCGTCACAATCACATCCGGCGCCATCGCCGCCGCCACTTCTACGATCTCCGGCGTCAGCCCATAGCCGTACTCAAACCGGTTGGGCACCAGAAAATCCACACTCGCCAGGCCCATGGCCTGCAACGCCATCACCGCCAACGCCGAACTGGTGGCGCCGTCAGCGTCGAAGTCACCCACCACCAACACATTGGCCTGTGCCTCGACCGCATCGGCCAATAGAGCCACCGCTTCGGGCAGGCCTTTGAAGGTGGGTTTGTGCAGGTGTTGCAGCTTGTGGGAGAGTTCTTCCGAGCGAGAGACGCCTCTCAGCCGATAAAGGCGATCCAGCAACGGAGGAAGGTCACCAGCCAGAGGGGTTTCCAGAGAGTGTTCAGGAGGTGTGCGTCGGAGGATGGTTTTTTGCATGAGGTCCGTCGGTGAAATTAGAGGGATTCGGCTTTGGTTACGGCGGATGCGCCTTCGGCTTATCCGCCCTACGCGATCCTTGGCACAGAGGGACGGGAAGGGGAAGCCCTTTCAAGAC
>NZ_DGMV01000034.1:23731-25559 GCF_002388575.1 Marinimicrobium sp. UBA4509 | reverse complement strand
GTGTCTTGAAAGGGCTTCCCCTTTCCGGCCCGGGCGTGAAGAGCTCACTTCACCCAATCCGGGCCGCTTGAGCGCCCTACGCTTTCAAATTTTTGGCGATGTAGGACTGTACGGTGCCGATGTCGTTGGCCAATACTTCGTAGCGCTCCTCGCGCTGGAAGAGGTCCGCCATGTGGTGTGGAAGCGCCGGATCGGTATCCTGACCGGCCTTGCGCACCGCCTCCGGGAATTTCGCCGGATGGGCCGTGGCCAGGCAGACCATCGGAATATCCTGACGACGGCGCGTTTCGCGGGCCGCCTTCAAACCGATCGCCGTATGCGGATCCAGCAGGTATTCAGTGCGCTCAAACACATCTCGAATCACCTCCAGCATCACATCATCATCCACCTTGTAACTGCTGAACAGCTCACGCGCCTTCGACAACGCCGACTCATCCAGATGCATGGCGCCGGACTTGAAGTCCTCCATCAGGCCACGGATTTTGTCACCGTCGCGATCGTACAGATCGAACAACATGCGCTCGAAGTTACTGGATACCATGATATCCATGCTCGGCGACAAGGTATGCTGGAGCGGCTGCTTGCTGTGATCATTGCCACTCAGGCAGCGATGCAGAATATCGTTGCTGTTGGTGGCGATCACCAACTGATCGATGGGCAGCCCCATGCGCTTGGCCAGATAACCGGCAAAAATATCGCCGAAGTTACCCGTAGGCACCGAGAAAGAGATAGGACGTGCCGGTGCGCCCAACGCCAGACCCGCGTAAAAGTAGTAAACGATCTGGGCCATGATGCGCGCCCAGTTGATCGAATTGACCGCCACCAGTTGACGATCTTCGGGCAGAAATGACTGATCGCCGAAACTGGCTTTCACCATATTCTGGCAATCGTCAAAGTTGCCTTCCAACGCGATGTTATGCACGTTATCTTCCAGCACCGTGGTCATCTGTCGGCGCTGTACATCCGACACCCGCTTGTAGGGGTGCAGAATGTAAATATCGATATTGTCGCACCGGCGGCAGCCTTCAATCGCCGCCGATCCGGTATCCCCGGAGGTTGCCCCCATGACCACCACTTTCTGCTGACGCTTTTTCAGCAGGTGATCGAGCAGGTGGCCGAGGAACTGAAGGGCGAAATCCTTGAACGCCAGGGTCGGACCCTGGAACAGTTCCAGAATCCATTCGTTGTGCGCCGTCTGCACCAGAGGCGCAATGGCGTCGTGGCGGAAGCTGCTGTAGGCCTCACTGATGATCTGCTTGAGTTCCGCATCGGATACGGCACCGGAAACGAACGGGGCCATAATTTTGAACGCGAGCTCTTCGTAGGAGAGGCCCGCCCAGGAGGCGATTTCTTCCTGGCTGAATTCCGGCAGCGTTTCCGGTACATACAGGCCGCCATCTGGCGCCAACCCGGTCAGGACAACGTCTTCAAAATCGAGGGCCGGGGCCTGGCCCCGAGTGCTGATGTATTTCACTTCAATGGCTCCACACGGATGCGGGTAATCGGGCCGGTGATGGAGCTCAGGGATTCGATCTTGATGATCGCCTCGACCAGTTGCTTTTCCACGGCCCGGTTGGTCAACAGAATCAACGGAACGATTTCTTCTTCGTCCGCGGCCTCTTTCTGGATCAGGGCTTCGATACTGATGCCGGAGTCACTCAGAATTTGTGCAACCTGCGACAGCACCCCGGGTTTGTCCAGAGCCGACATACGCAGATAGTAAGCAGTCTCGACCTCTTCAATGGGCACGATTTCCAGTTCGCTGCGCAGCTGTTCCTGCTGGAAGCCGAGGTAGGGAACCCGGTGCTCGGGGTCAGCGGTCAGGGTG
>NZ_DGMV01000034.1:21065-23719 GCF_002388575.1 Marinimicrobium sp. UBA4509 | reverse complement strand
GGTGCGCGCGACATCGACGATATCCGCCAGTACGGCCGAGGCAGTGGGTTCGGCCCCAGCACCGGCACCATAATACAGGGTCGGGCCGACGGCATCGCCCTTGACCAACACGGCGTTCATCACGCCATCCACATTGGCGATCAGGCGCTTCTGGGGAATCAGGGTCGGATGCACGCGCAGCTCAATGCCCTTGGGCCCTTTCTGGGCAATCCCCAGATGCTTGATCCGGTAACCCAACTCCTGGGCGTACTGAACGTCCTGCGGGGCGATACGACTGATGCCTTCGGTGAATACTTTGTCGAACTGCAGGGGGATACCGAAAGCGATGGAGGCCAGGATTACCAGCTTGTGGGCCGCGTCGATGCCCTCGACGTCAAACGTCGGGTCGGCTTCGGCGTAACCCAGCTCCTGAGCCTCTTCCAGCACCTCGGAGAAACCGCGACCCTTGTCGCGCATTTCGGTGAGAATGAAGTTACCAGTGCCGTTGATGATACCCGCCAGCCACTCGATCTTGTTGGCAGACAGGCCCTCACGGATCGCCTTGATGATGGGGATACCACCGGCCACGGCGGCTTCAAAGGCGACGGTCACACCCTTTTCATTGGCGGCGGCAAAAATCTCGTTACCGTGCTCGGCAATCAGGGCCTTGTTGGCGGTAACCACGTGCTTGCCGTGCTCAATCGCCTTGAGAATCAGCTCGCGGGCCACATCAATTCCGCCGATCAGCTCGATCAGAATGTCGATGTCCGGGTTGGTGGCAACCTCAAAGATATCGCGGGTGACGTTCAGCCCGGAGATGTCGCAGTCCACATCGTCGCGACGACAGGCGACCTGGCCAATCACAATGTCACAACCGGCACGGGCGTTGATCACCCGGCTGTTGCGATGAAGAACGTTGACCGTGCCGCTGCCGACAGTGCCGAGGCCACAGATACCTATTTTGACCGGTTTCAAACTTCTCTCCCCCAAAAAATGAGCCCTGCTGGTAAAAGGTAACGCCCGCCAACGCTGGGTGCGGGCGGGCGAGACCGGCTATTCTACTGGAATGCGCGCCCCGGAGCGAGGCGCGGGCGAGCAACCTTACTGGGCCGCTCGCGAGGTGTCAATTGGCGACAGGGATGGGGCCATCAGAGCCCCAGAATCTGGGCGAGCTGCGCCGGCGGCACATAGCCGGGCTGCACCGTCCCGTTGGGCAGCACCAGCGCCGGCGTGCCGTTCACGCCGAACTCGCCACCGAGGCGATAATGTTTAGCCACCGGGTTGTTATCACAGGATTTGTTGTCCACCGATTGGAGGTTTTTCAGACGATCCAGTACGGCCTGCTGGTCGTCCGCACACCAGGCGGTTTCCAGCTTTTGGGCGGAGGGACTGCCCACACCGGCCCGAGGATAGGCCAGGTAACGAATTTCGATGCCCAAGTCATTGTAGCCGGGCTTGGTTTCACCACCGTCCTGATAGGCGCTCATCTGACTGTGCAGGCGACGGCAGTACCCGCAGTCCACATCCGTGAACACATACACCACCGCTTTGCTCTCACCCTCCGGAGCGAAGGCAATGGTGTCTTCTTCATCCAATTGAGCGGCAAGCTGCTTGCGCTTTTCCACGACCGCCGGGTCTTCGTAGCGCCCAAAGCCACCGGGCTCAATGGTGAACATGTCACCGGCAATCATCAGTTGCGCGTCCGGAGAGACATAGAGCACCGGTCCGCCGACCACCCGAGCCTGGTAAAGCCCCTCAATGGGCGCCGGGCGCACATCGGTAAACTCAAAATCGGGACGTGCCTCGGAGAGGGCCTTGAGAATACGGTCCTCGGTGGACATTTCCTGAGCCTGGGCCAACACACTCCCCATCAGGACCATCAGACCAACCGCCACTTGCTTCAACATAAACGTTTTCCTGTCACAATTTCAAAGTATTCAACGACACTGACGCGTCATCCCCGGGGGTGATGCTGGCGATGCTGCTCCTGCATCCGCGCCCGGGCGACATGGGTGTATATCTGGGTAGTCGACAGATCACTGTGGCCCAACAATAACTGTACGACCCGCAAATCCGCCCCGTGGTTCAACAGGTGGGTCGCAAAGGCGTGTCGCAGCGTATGAGGCGACAGGGGTTTGTCGATACCCGCCACCAGCGCCCAATGTTTAATTCTGTGCCAAAACGTCTGACGGGTCATCTCTCGGGCGCGAGTGCTGGGAAAGAGTACTTCACTGGGCGCATTATGCAAGAGCACAGGTCTCGCTTCCTGTAGATAACGGGAAATCCAGTCGATTGCTTCCTCACCGAGCGGCACCAGTCGCTCCTTACTGCCCTTTCCCATGACCCGGACCACCCCCTGGCGAAGATTGACCTGCGCCAGCGTGAGCCCCACCAACTCGCTGACCCGAAGACCACAGGCGTACAGAACCTCCAGCATGGTACGGTCGCGAAAGCCCACTGGATCTTCCAGATCCGGTGCCATCAGCAGCCGCTCAACATCGGCCTCGGTGAGGGACTTGGGTAACGATTTGGGCAGTTTCGGGTTGTCCACGAGGGCCAGGGGATTTTCCGCCAGCCGCCCTTCGCGGATCTGGTGGCGGTAAAAGCCGCGAACACAGGAGAGAAAGCGCGCCGTGGAGCGACTGGAATAGCCCTTTCGGTGACGGTAGGCGAGG
>NZ_DGMV01000034.1:20511-20910 GCF_002388575.1 Marinimicrobium sp. UBA4509 | reverse complement strand
TCGCGCCGATAGGAGTTCAGGGTATTCTCACTGAGGCCTTTTTCCATCCAGATGGCGTCGAGGTATTGCTCCAGGGCCTGGCTCTCTTGGGCGGGTAAGGTCACAGCGCTCATCGGTCATTGGTTGGCGTTGGAGCGAGAATACCATAAAAAAACCGGAGCTAAGGCCCCGGTTTTTTTGAACGGATCAGCGTATCGCTTAGGACAGCTTTTCCTTGATGCGTGCTGCCTTGCCGGTCAGGTCGCGCAGGTAGTAAAGCTTCGCCTGGCGAACATCACCCTTACGCTTCACCTGGATGCTGTCAACCTGACGGCTGTGCACCTGGAAAGTACGCTCAACGCCCACACCGTGGGATACCTTGCGCACGGTGAATGCAGAGTTCAGGCCGCGGTTACGCTT
>NZ_DGMV01000034.1:15987-20409 GCF_002388575.1 Marinimicrobium sp. UBA4509 | reverse complement strand
CCTTCAAACGCCTGCAGACGCTCGCGGTTACCTTCGGTTACCTTTACCTGTACCACAACGGTATCGCCCGGGGCGAATTCCGGTACATCCTGTTTCATCTGTTCGGCGTCGAGCGCCTGAATGATCTTGTTAGTCATGCCTAGTCTCCTGAGAGTCTGTAGCTTCACAGCTAGAGTTAAGTGCTTCAAGGTCCCGACGAAAGTCCGTCAACAGCGCATGCTGTTCCTCGGTTAGGTTAATTGCTTCAAGCAAGTCTGGCCGTTTCTGCCAGGTCCGCCCCAGCGCCTGTTTCAGGCGCCAGCGCCGAATTCTTTCGTGGTCACCGGACAGTAGCACTTCCGGGACCTCATGCCCTTCAAAATTTTCCGGGCGGGTGTAGTGTGGGCAGTCCAGCAACCCCTCCGTGAAGGAATCCTGCTCTGCCGACTGAGCGTGCCCCAAAGCGCCTGGAATCAGCCGGGTCACGGCATCAATTACCACCATGGCGGGCAACTCACCGCCACTCAGAACGTAATCCCCGATGGACCACTCCTGATCGACCACCGTCTTCAGCAAACGCTCATCAATCCCTTCATAGCGTCCCGCCACCAGCACCATCGGGCCATAACTGGCCAGGGTTTCTACGCCAGACTGATCCAGCGGCCGCCCCTGAGGCGACAGATAAATCACCGGTGCGTCCTCCCCGGCCCAGGCCTGGGCGGCCGCGATAGCGTCGCGCAGAGGCTCCACCATCATCACCATGCCGGGACCGCCACCGTAGGGTCGATCGTCTACCGTGCGGTGCTTATCCCGAGTAAACTCCCGGGGGTTCCAGCACTGCACGTCGATCAGCCCCTGCTTGACGGCCCGACCGGTCACACCGTAGCCGGTCACCGCCTGCATCATGTCCGGAAACAGACTGACCACCGCCAGTCGTACCGGCTGTGTTTCGGGCGCTTCGCTCAAAACTCCGGGTCCCAGTCCACCTCGATACACTCTGCCGCCAGGTCAACCCGGCGCACATACTGTTCGGGCACATAGGGAATCAATCGCTCGCTCTGGTCGATACTCTGGGCATCACCCTGCACCACCAACACATCGTTGGCGCCAGTCTCCAGCAAGCGTGTCACGGTACCCAGATCGTACTCCTGACCGCCCCAGTGGCTGACGACCCGAAGGCCCTGCAACTGATGCCAGTAATAGTCGTCCCCTTCCAGCTCCGGGAGCAGCTGTTTTTCCACGGCAATGGTCACCCCGGTGTAGAGGGCGGCCTCATCGCGGTCGTCGACACCCTTGATGTGCGCAACAAACCCTTTGCCGTGAGGTCGACTGTCATCGATTTCTACCGGTTTTACTCCCCGGGCGGTTTTCAACCACCAGGGGCCGTAGCCAAACAGGTTCTCCTGCGGCTCGGTGTAGGAGTGAATTTTCACCCACCCCTGAATACCAAATACGGCGGTAATACGCCCGACGTCAATCAGGTTTGACCCCTTGTTGCGGGTTCGGGCGTCAGCCATAGTCAAGCGCGCCTCGCTTAGGCGGCTTGCTTCTTCTGCTCTTTCAGCAGGCTGGCTACGCGCTCGCTCAGCTGTGCGCCTTGGCCTACCCAGTACTCGACACGCTCATTGTCGATACGCAGGCGCTCTTCCTGACCGCGGGCGATCGGGTTGAAGAAACCAACGCGTTCGATGTAACGGCCGTTACGGGCGCTGCGGCTGTCGGTTACGGACAGGTGGTAAAAAGGACGCTTTTTGGAGCCGCCACGTGACAGACGAATAGTTACCATTGAGGATTTTCCTATATTTTCCAATTGGGGCCGGCACTTACCGACACCCGGTGAAAAGACCCAATCACACACAGGGTGCGAAAGGCGCGGTATTTTAAGGGAAAGAATCGGCTTTGTATAGGCCGATATGGACAAAGATCGGCCAATTTGCGTGCCGGCCAGCCGCTTGTGGCCGACCGGCAGACGCCCGGGCGGTCAGTCGGTCATATCGGTGTAGCGATTGGGGAGGTCCAGATCGATACTCTGCGCCATGCCCGGCAGGCGCAACTCCCGGCTGCCCAGCTCGATTTCGCTCTCATCGATCATGTTCTGGCCAAAGTGGTACAGGGTATCGAACTGCCCCTTGAGCGCCTGGCTATCATAGACCCCGGCCCGCTCCCGGACCGACTCCCGACGCGCCGCGTAAGCCTCAAACGCCGAGTCACCGTAGCGCCGGCGCAGCATCGGCTCCACCACCCGGGGGGCCAGCACGCTGGCGGTGGCATTGTTGCCACCAAACCCTTTGGAGTTCAGGAACGCCACATCCAGCGGATTTTCCCGGCGATCCAGGTCCTCCAGCGGAATGGTCAGGCGTTCGGAAAACACGTCATCCGCCACCTTGTCGATGGTCTTGATGCCCGGCACAAAGCCATAACGGAACACACCGAGGCTGTTGATCAACTGCTCGCCGCTGGCGGCGGACAGGGTGTGGCCCACATAGGCCTTGACCGCGGTGACCGGCCAGTCGGTAATACCGAACACCTCGGCCACCCGATGAAAGATCTCGGATTCGGTCACCCGATTCTGGGGGGTGCTGGAGCCGTGGGCCTGAATCATGGAGCGCTTCTGGATCGACTCATCACCCAGAATGGCGCGCGCGGAGGCGACCGCTTTGGCCATGGTGATGTAGTTACCCGGCCCCGGTGCGGAAATCGACTTTTTGAAACCGTCCGCATTGATGAACACGTCATTGACCGCACCGTGAATATCGGCTCCAAGCTCAAGCGCCAGCGCATCATCCATGAGCACCACATACTGGCTGGACTCGGCAATGGTGAAACCGCAGTTTTCCCCGAACGGCCGACTGGTCCGACGAGGGTCGGTCTCGTCGGCACCGTCGATTTTCTTCAGTTTGTCTTCGGCGGCCAAAGCACCCATGGTGGCATAACCATCGATGATTTCCGGGGTGATCGGCGCCTCGGCGTTACCCACCACCGCGACCCGGCAGCGCCCGGCGGTAATGTCTTCCACCGCCGCGCGCAGGTTATACAAAAATGAGGCACAAGCGCCGGCAATGGCCCCGGTCTGACCGACGCTGCCGATAATGTAGGCGTTGACGAAATCCGCCGGCATGCTGTTCAGACCCAGTGGGCACTGCTTGGTACTGACCCGACCGCCCTTCAGGCGCGCCTGCAGCAAACCGCCAAAGCCCGCCTCGTCCATCTGACTCATGACATTGCTGGCATATACACTCACCTGGTCCGGACGCACCGCATTGGCAATGTCAGCCCAGGGCACACCCACCGACTGGATCGCATCAGAGGCACCAATGACGGTCAACTGCAACGCTCGGGGATGAAAGCGGGAGTTATACAGAGTGCCGGGATCGAACCCCTTGGGCAGTTGCCCGGCGGACTTGACCGGCAGGGCCCGGAAGCTGTCCCATTTTACATCCAGTGTTCCAGTCAGCGTGACTTTGACGCGCCGATCATCCAGCGTTTGAACCTGCCAGTCGGAAGGCAGCGGTTCGGGCAGGTCGCGCTCGGACAATTCAAAACTCATGGGCGCCTCGCTACCACTGAGGCTGGCACTTTTCTGCCAGTGCGCGGCATCCACATCAAAAAGCGCCGGGTCGATGCGGCGAATCAGCGTGCCCTCCAGAATCGCCGGGCCGAACTGGCGCTCAATCTCGGCCAGCTCATAGGGGCGGTCATCCGCGTCCCGATAAGCATTGTCTTCGAAAGTCACCAGCCCCATCAGCACCGCCAGGCCGGCCAGGGTCTCCTGCCGCTCTTGTGTGGGCAAGCTTTCGATGATCATTCGCCGATAGGCATGATGACCCGAGCTTCGACCGGCGGCATTAAAACCACCAAATCCCACAATAACCGGCAGTGATGACATAGTTGACTCCCATTGAATTCAACAACCTCGACGGGTCCACAGACGGCGGGCACACGAGGTCTGGACAGCTGGAAAGTGTATTGCCCTGACTGGCAATTGTCATGGTTGTTTTCGCCAAAACTTGTGGTATTTTGGCCAAATCACACCAGAGAGCCCGTTTTATGCCCCAGAATGCCGGAGAAGCCATTCAGATAGCGTTTCTGCTCAGCGACAACATGCTGGCTACCAGCGCCACCCTGCCCATGGAGATGCTGCTCACGGCGGAGAGCGCCAACCAGCGCGACCGCGGCAGCCAGCGAACCCGACTGATATTGAGCACGGTCTCGGCCCAGGGTGAGCCGGCCGCGACCCGATCCGGCCTGCGCTGGACGCCAGACCACGCCCTGGAGAATGCCCCCTCCCCCGATCTGGTTTATGTACCCGGCTTCTGGCGCAACCCGCGTCCCATCATCCGGCGCCAACCGCAGGTGCTGGACTGGCTCCGGGAGCAATATCAGAACGGCGCCCTGATCAGCGCGGTGGGCACCGGCTGCTGTTTTCTGGCCGAGGCGGGGCTG
>NZ_DGMV01000034.1:14650-15849 GCF_002388575.1 Marinimicrobium sp. UBA4509 | reverse complement strand
TGCTCAACGGCAAACCCGCCACGACTCACTGGCACTACTTCGACCAATTCCAACGCGACTATCCTGAGGTCGACCTCAAGCGGCAGTACTTCATCACCCAAGCGGGCAATCTCTACTGTGCCGCCAGTGTGAACTCGCTGGCGGATCTGACGGTCCACTTTATTCAGCGCCTGTATAACAAGCGCATTGCCAGCCACGTCGAACGTCATTTCTCTCACGAAATCCGCCGCTCCTACGAAAGCAGCGGTTACTTTGAGGAAGCGCACAGTCGCCACCCGGATGAAGACATCATTCAGGTCCAGCTCTGGCTGCAGGATAATTACCCACGGGAAGTGGTGCTCTCTCAGGTGGCAGAGCGCTTTGGGCTCAGCACGCGAACCCTGAACCGTCGATTCAAGGCCGCTACCGGGCAGACGCCCCTGGATTACCTACAGGAAATTCGCATCAACAATGCCCGGGACTTACTGAAAACCAGCAACCTGACCATCGCTGAAATTGCCGATAAGGTGGGCTATCAGGATACGGGTTATTTCACCACCCTGTTCAAAAAACAGTTGGCGATCACCCCGCGTGAATACCGGGCTACCGTCCGAGCAAAACTGTTCAGCGCGGAGTGAACCCATCCGAAAAATCGTCAAGTTCAAACCCATAAAAAAACCGGCGAGATCACTCGCCGGTTTTTTCTGAGAACAGAATGCCGTTTAGGCGGCTTTGGAATCGTCGCGGTTTTTCGATTCCGCTTCGTGGGTCACAGACTTGACGTCTCGACCGTCTTTCAATGACGGGCTTTGCCCATCATCAATCTCAATGGTACGCGGCTTCATCGCCTCGGGAATCTCCCGCTTCAGATCGATGTGCAGCAGACCATTTTCGAAGGTCGCGGCTTTGACTTCCACGTGATCGGCCAGTTGGAACCGGCGCTCAAAATTACGCGCGGCGATGCCCTGATGCAGGTACTGCCGCTCTTCCTGTTCGGGCTCTTTATTGGCCGAAATCGTCAGATTGTTCTGATTGACCTCGATGTTCAATTCCGAGCGGTCAAACCCGGCGACGGCCATGGTAATTCGGTACTGGTCCTCACCGGTCAACTCGATGTTGTATGGAGGATAGCTGGGTTGGTTCTGCTCGCTGCGGCTCAGTGTATCCAGCAGACTGGCCATACGATCAAAGCCGATGGCAGAACGGTACAGGGGAGATAG
>NZ_DGMV01000034.1:11393-14556 GCF_002388575.1 Marinimicrobium sp. UBA4509 | reverse complement strand
ACGGTACAGGGGAGAAAAATCGAAGCTACGCATAACAATATCCTCTTCAGAGCAATATTCAATGGGACTCATCACAATGATCGAGTCGGGTTCAGTAAATGCTACCGGCCGGGAGCAACAGCGTGTTGCTCATCTGGACACACTAGCCATCAGGTAGTGCCGGCAACCAGGCCCCTCAATTCGAGCGGGCTCACTGAAAAAATAAGGCCGACCAGACCGTTTTCAAGGCTCTGAAGAAAAATATTTATTCCTACTCGTTCCCGGGGTTACGAAGAATCTGCTCCAGCGCCGGCAACAGTTCGGGATACTGAAACTGAAAACCGGACTCCAGCGCCGCCTCCGGTAATACCCGCTGACTGACCAGCAACAACTCATCCGCCATATCGGCCATCATGGCCCGCAACATGAATGCCGGCGCGGGAAATATGGCCGGGCGATGGAGCGTCTTCGCCAGCGAGCGGGTGAAGTAGCGATTGGTGACCGGATTCGGCGCCGTTCCGTTCACCGGTCCGGACAGGTTGTCCTGTTCCAGGCAGTGCAGAATCAGGCGCACCAGATCCGTCCGGTGAACCCAGGACATCCACTGGCGCCCCGACCCCAGACGCCCGCCCAACCCCAGTTTGAAGGGCAACAACATGGACTGCAGCGCACCCCCACCGGGCCCCAGCACAATACCGGTCCGCAACCGACAGACCCGGGTGCCGGAGTCGGCAAAGCGCTCCGCCACCGCCTCCCAATCCCTGCATAACTGGGCCGCGAAGCCCGTACCGCTACCATCCGCTTCGGTCAGCGGTCGGTCACCCCCATCGCCGTAGAAGCCGATGGCGCTGCCGCTGACCATCCGTTCCGGAAAGTGGCCCCGCTGTTGAAAGTGGGCCAGCAGCGCCTCGGTGGTCCCGATACGGCTTCGCCGAAATTCCTCTTTGCGCCGGTCATTCCAGCGGCCACTGGCCAGGGGCTCGCCGGCCAGATTGACCACCGCGTCGACCGGTCGATCCGGCAACTGGTTCAGCTCCGATACCAGGCTGACGCCGGTACCCAGAACCCGCGCGGCCCGCAGGGTGTCCCGCGTGAGCACCACCGGGTGATAGCCCCGCTGCTGCAATGCATGACACAGAGGTACACCAATAAAGCCGGTGCCGCCGGTCAACAGGATGGTGCGCGAGGTCTCGGTGCTGGTCATAGTCCGCTCTCCGGGTTTTAACAGGTGTGGCGGATCAGTCTTCGGCCCCACCTGCGGAGGCCACGCAGCCTGATCCCGTTATTACAGTCTACTACTTACATCAGGTTCGTTCGGATCAACCCACGCCTTGGGCTACACTTATGGAGACAACAGCTTAGAACCGGTTAAGGGAGATTGCCATGTCCCGCTATAACACCCTCCTGGTGGCACTGGATCTGACCCAGGACTCTGCCCAGGTCCTGAGCGGCGCGAAAAAGCTCGCGACAGCAGGCTCGCACCTCCATCTGGTCCACGTGGCCGAACACCCGGTCACAGCGTTGGGTAGCGGCACCGGGCGCAACCATCGCCACGGGGAACTGCAGGTACGTCAGGAGCTGTTTCCCCGCCTGCAGGCGTATGCAGATGGCATGGCGCTACCTCCCGACCACCTTCACATACTGTTTGGCGACGCGCCCCAGGAGATCACTTATCTTGCCGGCAAGCTCGGCGCCGATGTCATCGTGACCGGCAGTCACGGGGAAAAGGGACTGAAGCGACTGCTGGGCACCACCGCGACCGATATTCTGCACCAGGCTGCCTGTGACGTTTTAATCGTGCGCATCCACGAACCCGCCCAGGGCACCTGATCTGCCCCGCTCGCGCCCCCGATGCCCGAACGCCGGGCACAAAAAAACCCGCAGCCAGTGCGGGTTTTTTGAACCACCGAAACAATCAGGCGGCTTCTTTGGACTGCTCTGAGTACTTGTTGACCAGTGCATTCAGGTTCTGCATGGACTGCAAGTGGCTGAAGATCAGCTCCAGACCGTCTTTCTTGAACAGGTCCAACACGTCTTCGTCGCTGATTTTCTTGAGCTTTTCGCGGTTGACCACGTAGAAACCGGTCAGGTTGAAACCGCCGCCTTCCTGGCCGTCTTTCAGCTTGATATTGGCTTCCATCGGCTCCAGCAGCTCGAGCTCGGACAGGCGTTTGCAGAACACATTGGTCAGCTCGGCGCGATACTGGTAGTCCTTCAGGAACTCCATGACGCCCTTGAGTTCTTCGGTCTGCTCGCCCGTTTCGGTGAACAGGCGCTTGCCCTCGCTGCCATCTTTGCTCCAGCCTTCGAACTGGTCGTCGATGCACAGGGTGAAGTTGTCCGTCTTGCCGTCATTGGCGAAGGCGAAGGGGTAGCGGCGCAGGAAGCCCGGGATATAGCGCATAGTCAGGCGCTTTTTCTCGTCCAGAAACAGGTTCTGGCCTTTCTTCAGGCCCATCACCGCCAGGGGAACAAAACCGCCATCGTCCTGGGTCTTGGCAAAAATCACCGGCAGTTCACGGGCCACAGAGGTGATCTCGGTCGCCAGCAGCGGCACGGAATTCAGCTCCTCGGCAAAGGCGTGGTTGTCAATCTGGATCGACCAGTCGCGGTGCGCTTCGCTGGAGACGGGGGAGATGTTGTTGTAGATCAGCAATTGTTTCGACACGATATTACCTCAGTTGTTATTCTCAAGCGCCGCACCGGGCGCCGTGATGCAAGAAAGGACAAATACTAGCATTATCCGAAGCTCTGTCACCACCCGAAATCCCCCTCGGTGGCCACTTGGCGCGCCATTTGCCCACCCTGGACTTTCCGGCTAGACTCCCAGAACAAACGCGACCCCCGTGCCATACTCCCCATGAGCGCTGTGGTCCATAATAAGCCATCACGGCTCGGAAAAAGGACCCGGATAAAGGACCCTCCGTCATGCCCCCTCGCATTCCCCTGTATCGTATTGCCAGTCTTGTTCTGGCGTTGACCGTCCTGACGCCCGGGGCTATCGCCGCGAAAAACCGATCCTCCGAGGCTCAACCCGTCACCAGCGGCCAGCCGTTCGGGACCTATGAATCGCCGTTTGGCTACCAACTGGACCTGACCGGGAGCGACTGGACCCACTGGCCACAGGTCAGTGAGCATGTCAGCCATCCGGACATTGGCGGGGAGCGCTGGCAGGGAGCCTTCG
>NZ_DGMV01000034.1:5910-11228 GCF_002388575.1 Marinimicrobium sp. UBA4509 | reverse complement strand
CGCTGGCAGGGAGCCTTCGTCTCGGTCCCCGCCTGCTTCACCGACTGGCGGCCCGGTAAAGAGGCGGTGCGCTATGCTCTGTTACGGGCCATCGGGCACGAATACCCCACACCGGGAGTCCGCAACCCCCAATCCCGACGTATTGGCGAACAGGAGGCGGCGTCCTGGGAGCGGCTTCTGCCCAGGGAGAATGAGCTGCCGCTGCGCTTTCGCTATCACCTGGTCAACCGGGGTGATTGCACCCACCTGTTTGCCGTCTGGACCACCCTGGACGACGCGGCCCTGGATACTCTGTCCGAAGAGGTCATCGACGCTGTGAGTTGGTCAAAGCCCAACGCTGCGGCCGACCCCGTGGCGCAAGCCTGGTTCTACAACGCCGCCGGGCTCTACTTCCACAATGCAGAGAACCATCTGGACGCGGTAAAAGGGTTTGCCCTTGCCGCCCGACTCGATCCACAGGACAAGGTCTATATCAATAACACCGCCTCCACCTACAACTTGCTGAACCGCTACCGGGACGGGCTGGCGTTCATGCAGCACCCGGACATTCAGGCCCAGAGCGACGCCATGATCCAGGGTTGGCTGGGCTGGTTTGAGTACCACCTGCAGAACTATCCAGCCGCCATCGACCACTATCAGCGCGGCTTTGCACTGGGTTCCCTGTCAGAAGACGACCTCTACGCGTATGTGCAGAGCCTGCTGCAACAGGATCGGGCCGACCAGGCCCAGGCCGTGTTAGACCAGCACAGCCCCCGCCAGCCCGGCGCAGTCGCCATCCAGGCGCAGGCAGAAGTCGCCCGGGCCCGATCCGCCTACCAGCAGGCCCTGACGGTTCTGGATGAGGCGGATCGCCGGGGGGTTCACTCCCCCAACCTGCACCTCACCCGGATGGATGTGCTCGGGGACATGCGGGATTACGAAGCGGTCATCGCCTACAGCGATCGGCTGATTGAACGGGGGTTGGGTTCCAATACCGTGTACAACTATCGGGGCGATGCCCAATACCATCTTGAGCGCTACCGGGAGGCCAAGGCGTCATTCGAGCAGGCACTGGTCCTGCAGCCCGGTGACCGGGCCACCGCTGAATACCTGCGCTTCACCAACGCCCAGTTGGGCAAGGGCGATTCCGCCTCCATCAACACCCCCATTGAGCCGGTGGCCTGGCCCGCCCTGACGCCTCCGGACGAGGTGAGTGATATAGACGGCTATGACTCTCATTACCCCCTGACGGTCACGGCCTATCACTACGACCCGGCCAGACCGCTCAAAACCACCGAGGTGCGTCATATCCAGGTGCACGACACCGCCGGCGTCAATCGTCACAGCACGCTGATGGCCCGCTACAACCCGCTTTCTGAACGCCTGTATATAAACCGCCTCGAGGTGTTTGACGAAGACGGCGAGCGGGTGTCTTCACTGGACCGGAGCAGCCTGTACATTGGCGATGCCGAGGACTACGACCAGGCCACCTTCGGCAAGGTTGTTCGCGCCCCGGTGGCCGGATTGGCGCCGGGTTACCGGATCGAGTTTGAATACACTCTGGAACAGCGCTCCCCGGCCGAGCGATTCCCGTTCGAGCGCCTATATTTGTCCGGCCAGCGTCCGATCGGGCTATCGGCGCTCTATATCGAGGGCGAACTGGATTACCTGCTGTACAACCAGACCAACGCGCCCCAGCCCAAAAAGCGCCGGAACTCTCTGCTCTGGACCGTGGAAAACCCGACCCCGGCGCTGTGGGAGCCGATGCAAGTGGACGATGAAGACTATATGGCCAGTGTGGTTGTGGTCAGTAAAAATCAGTGGCGGGAAGCCGGATCAGACTACCGGACGCGGGTGAACGAGGTCATTCTCGCGGACACTCCGGAGCTGGATGCATTGGTGGCCACACTCACCGACGGCCTCGCCCCGGACGATACCGGGGCACGCATAGCCGCCCTTGCCGGCTATGTGCAACGCACCCTGACCTACAAAGCGCTCGAGTTCGGGGTGCGCGGCTACACCCCCAACCCACCGCAGCAGATTCTTCAGGACCGCTTTGGCGACTGCAAGGACCACTCGGTACTGCTCTGGCGCCTGCTGCGCGAAGCCGGGATTCCCGCCGAGCTGGCCCTGGCCAATCTGTCCGGCCCGGTGGACCCCGACATGCCCAGCATCGATCAGTTTGATCATATGGTCGTGTATCTGCCGGAGTGGAATGGCGGCACCTTTATCGATGCCACCAACAAAAACATCGATCTGCTCGGGGTCGCACCGGACGGGCTGGGAAGCACCTGGACGCTGACCCTGGGAGAGCGCCCTGCGCTGGTTCAGGTGCCCGCCCTCGACCCCAGCCGAGTCGACATCCGTCGGTCATTGAGCGCCCTGCCCAACGGCGAAACCCGGGTGCGGGAAAGCCTGACCATGAGCGCCTACTTTGCCTCCAGCCTGCGCGGCTATTTCAAAGATATCGAGCCCCGCGAGCGGCTCAATTGGGTGCAGCGGTTCCTCGGGGAAAATGGCCGGCCGGTGATTGTGGAATCACTGTCCGTGGACAACCTGGACGACACCGAGAAGGAACTGATCCTGACGCTCGACTACCGGGTCGGCCGGAGCGCGCGCCAGCGGGGTCAGGCGGCGGTCATCGATCCGGCCTACTGGGAGCGCTACTATCTCAGCAGTCATTACGTGCACGATCGACAGACGGACTTTGAGATCGCCTACCCCCTGCGGCTGACCTCCCGCATCACCTACCCGGTGGAGGACGAACGGACCCCGGAACCGGTGGTCGACCAGCACGACCAGTCCCGCTTTGGTCACTTTCGCTCAAGGTCCCTCGCCGGCGCTGATGCGCTGACCCATCAGTTTGACTACCGACTCGAAGCCGGCCGCTTCTCGGCCAACGACTACCGCGACTTCCAGGCGTTTACCCTGAACGCCATCGACGCCCTCTCCCGCCCGGTGACCCGCAGTCGACACTCGGATCAGGCGACCCGCTAACTCAGGGGTCGTCTGACAGGCGCTGGCGGGCCCGGTCAATGTGCCGGCAGAACAGTTCGGCGCCATCCAGGATGCGCAGCGTGTGCCGCTGAATCAGATCCGGCGGCACAAAAAACAGGTTGTCCTGCTGTACCGCCGTCAACTCGGACCACGACGTCCACTCATCCAGCCAGTCCGGGCGCTCCTCTCCCATACCGCTGGCCACAATGACCTGGGGATCGCGCTCCAACACCGACTCCATATTGATGGTCGGTGCCAGAGGTTTGGCATCGGCGTAGACATTGCGTCCACCGCACAGGCGAATTACATCACTCACCAGGTGTTCGCCGTTAAGGGTCTGCAGGGGTTGATGCCAGACCTGATACAGCACGCTGACCGGTGTTCGCTCGCTGTATCGAGCCCGCAGCTCGGCCAATCGATTCAGGTGTCTCTGGGCGACCTGTTCAGCGCTATCCCCGGTTCCCGTGAGTGCGCCGATGGAGCGGACCGAGCGAGCCACATCCTCAAGGGTACGTGGCTCATCCACATACACGTTGATTCCAAGCCGCTCCAACTGCTGACGCAAGGTCCGACTGTTACCGGTGGCCCACATCAACACCAGATCGGGCTCCAGTGCCAAAACGGCCTCAACACTGACCGACTGGGCGCTCCCCAGGGGCGGCAACTTTTGGGCTTCCGGTGGATAGTCACTGTAATCCACCGCCGCCAATAATCGGTCACCCGCGCCGGCGCTGTAGACGTTCTCCACGATATGCGGTGCCAGCGCAATCAACCGCGTGGCCGGCTGCTCCAGAGTGATCTCCCGGCCCAGATCATCCGTTACCTGAATCTGGGCCAGTGCATGGAGTCCGAGGGATAAACCAAGCAGCAAAATAAACGCCGTCAAAAACCGACGAAACAAACCCTTACGTTTACCCATTGGCCAATACCACCGGTTTTCCCGTTTTCGGATGGGGAATCACCTCCACCTCCGTATCGAACAGATCCGCAATCAGCGCCGTATTCACAACCTCATCCGGCGAACCATAGGCCACCCGACCACCATCTTTGAGTGCCAGAAGATGATCGCTGTATGCGGCGGCCAGGCTGATATCGTGCACCACCATCACCACCCCGACCCCCCGATCGGCAAAGGCCCGCACCGCCTGCATCAACTGGCGCTGATGGCCCAGATCCAGTGCCGCCACCGGCTCATCAAGCAGCAGAAGCCTACCGGCGGCGGTATCCGGGCGCCAGATCTGGGCCATCACCCGGGCCAGTTGCACCCGCTGCTTTTCACCGCCCGACAAGGACGGATAGAGCCGCTCGGCCAGGTGCGTCACATCCAGCGCCGCCATGGCCTCCGCACACACCTGTTCATCGATAAGCACGCCGGTACTGTGGGGCGTGCGCCCCAGCGCCACCACCTCAGACACGGTAAACGGGAAGGCCAGCGGATTGGACTGGGTCAGCACCGCCAACGCCAGGGCCTTCTCGCCCGCGGGCCAGTGCGCCAGCACCCGATCGTTGAACCGGATTTCCCCCGCGCCCGGACTCAGGTCGCCACTGATGGCACGCAGCAGTGTGGTCTTACCCGCCCCGTTGGGCCCGATCAAAGCCAGAATTTCACCCGGCTGTACCGCCAGTGACACCGAGGAGACCAGTTCGCGCTCGTCAATACAGACACTCAGTTGATCGATGTGCAGTAATGACATGGACTAAGCCCCTTCAAAGCGGCGCTGGCGCAGCAGGGAAATGAAGAATGGCGCCCCCAACAGGGCCGTCACCAGGCCCACGGGCAATTCGGCCGGAGCCATCACGGTGCGAGCCGCCACATCCGCCAGCAACAGCAACACCGCGCCCCCCAGCGCCGACAGGGGCAACAGGTAGCGATGATCCGGCCCCACCCACAGCCGGATCATGTGCGGCACCACCAGCCCGACAAAGGCGATGCTGCCGGCCACCGCCACTGAGAGCCCGACCCCCGCCGCCACCAGAATGATCAACCGGGTTTTCAGCCGCTCGACATCCACCCCGAGGTGGCGGGCCTGAGACTCACCCAGAAGCAGCGTATTGAGCGCCCGCCCGAAGGACGGCAGAGCCAGCAGTGCCACGGTCAGAATACCGCCGGCCAGTAGCACTCGGGTCAGGTTGGCCCCTTCCAGGCCGCCCATCCGCCAGAGGCTGATCCGCCGGAGCATTTCGTTGTCCGCAAAGTACTCCAGCAGCCCTGTGGCGCTGGCAGATAGAGCGGACACCGCGATGCCCATCAGCAGCATGGTGGCCACGGAGGTGCCATTGATGCCGGTCGCCACCCGATAGACCAACCACACGGTAAGCAGCCCACCCAGAAACGCGCCTAG
>NZ_DGMV01000034.1:0-5851 GCF_002388575.1 Marinimicrobium sp. UBA4509 | reverse complement strand
CACCCAGAAACGCGCCTAGGGATACCAAGGACATACCGGCCACACCGGTTAGCACCCCACTCATCCCCGTGCCGAGCACAATCATCAGGCTAGCACCCACGGAGGCGCCGGCAGTCACACCGATCAGGGAGGGGTCCGCCAGTGGGTTGCGGAACAACCCCTGCAGGATAGCGCCGCACAGCGCCAGCAGAGCTCCCACCGACGCCGCCAGCAAAGCACGAGGCAGTCGGATTGCCTGCACAATCTGCGCGGTGTGCCCGGGCGCCTCCAGCCCCACCAGGGCCTTGAGGACATTGACCGCCCCCAGGTTCACCGAGCCCAGCCACAGCGAGAGCAGTGCGCTGACCACCAGCGCGCCCCCCAGGACAATCGTACCCTGACGGCGCCGGCTCTGGCGGGTGCGGGCGAGCACCACCACGGTCAGTAGTCCACGCCCCGACGGGCTTTGATCCCGGCGTTGAAGGCGTGCTTGATATCCTTCACTTCCGAGACGGTATCCATCAGTGCCTGCAGTTCAGCACCGCCACCCCGCCCGGTGACCACCACACTCTGATGAGCCGGCCGGTTCGCCAGGGCCGAGAGCACGGTGGCCTCATCCAGATAGTCAAAGGCCAGCATGTAGGTCAGCTCATCCAGCACCACCAGATCCAGCGCGGGGTCATTGAGCATCTCCGCCGCCTGGGCCCAGGTCCGTTCGGCGGCGGCAATGTCCCCACTGCGGTCCTGGGTATCCCAGGTAAATCCGGTGCCCATCTGGTAAAAGCGCACCTGGGGGAGCTGCTCTTTGAGGTAGATTTCCTCCCCGGAGAGCTGCTCGCCCTTGATGAACTGGACCACGCCCACCGTCTGGCCATAGCCCAGGGCACGCAGCACCATGCCGAAGGCCGAGCTGGATTTCCCCTTGCCGTTACCGGTCAACAGAATGGCCACACCGCGATCGGTATCCGCCTCAGCGATGCGGGCATCCACCCGGGATTTCTGTTTTACCATGGCGGCCTTGTGACGGGCCGCCTTGCGCTCTTCGTTCGTGTCACTCATGGAGTGTCCTGTCATTAGTGCCTAAAAGGTGAACTCTACACCGGCATAGCCGGCCGCGCCGCTGGTGTTGTAGTTGAGGGTTTCGACATAGTCCTCATCCAGCAGGTTTTCCGCGCGCACAAACACCACCATACCGTCAATGACCTGATAGCGCACATTGGCGTTGACCACCTGATAATCGTCCAACTCGGTGGTGCCCTCTTGCCGATCCCGGGATGTGCGCCAGTCCAGCGCCACCGTGAGTGCCTCCACCGGCGAGTAGCGCAGACCGACATTGGCCAGATGACGCGGCTGCAGTGAGCGAGGGTTGCCATCGCCGGCTTCGGTGTCGACGTAAGTGTAGTTACCCACCAGTTGCCACTGGTCGGCCAAAGGCACCTCGGAATTCAGCTCTACCCCTCGGGACTCACTGGTGACGCCATCTTGCAGATAACCGCTGTAGGCGATCATATCGAAAAAGATTTCGTCTTCGATTTTCTGATCAAACCAGACCGCTTCCAGGTGCAGGCCATTGCGTCCGAAATATTCGACACCCAGATCCAGACCTCGACTCTCTTCGGCGTCCAACGACGGCGGTGGAAGTTCCTGTGATCGGTTATAGTCGATTTCCGACAGGCTGGGTGCGCGGAACCCGGTACCCAAAGCCGATTTGAACTTCAGCTCACCACTGGACAGCGGCACCCGGTAAGCAGTGCTCAGACGATAGCTGGTGTGATTGCCAAAATCGTCATTATCATCCTGACGCACACCGGCGGTCACAAACCACTGTTGCTGATAAGCACCCTGATACTCGAGGTAGGCCCCGCGTTGCTCGCGCTCCAGGTCCATCACCTCATCGCGGCGATGCTCGGCGCCGTACACCAGGGTGTGAGAGTCGGCAAGATCCACTTTACCGTTCAGTTCCCACTTGGCGATTTTCCCTTCGGTTTGATAGGACACAGCGCCATCGGCGTAGTTGATCCGGTCCACATCGGTCTGAGAGTAAGCAAAGGTATTGGCGCCGCTCTGATTACGGTGGGTAATGCTGGCCCGCGCGTTGGTTTGCTCAAACTGATCAACGCAGTCTTGCGTCGCTACCGGGAAGCCGCAGTTATCAAATTCCGATGTGCCTTCGGTATCACGCACGACGATCTGCGCCCGCAAATCCCGATCCAGATTCCAACCACCGCGCGCGTGCAGCGTGGTGTTTTCGTAGCCATCGGCCTCCCCGGTGGGATCGTCGGATCGAGCGCTGAAACCCTCGGTATCGGCGCGCGCGGCCGAGAGATAAAAGTCGCCCTGCTCATTACCACCGCCCACATAACCGGAATAATTCCGGGTATCGTAGCGGCCGCCTTCACCACTCAGGCCCGACTGCATTCCGTCGTTGATATGATCGGTGGTGACGTTGAGTACACCGCCCGCATCCGCGCCGTACATCATGCCCTGTGGGCCACGAAGCAGCTCGACCCGGGCAACGTTGGCCGTCAACAGGTGATGGACCTGGCTGCTCGACTGAGGCCCCGTGGGGTCGGTGATATCCACCCCATCCACGCGCACCAACGTCCGGAAACCGGACTCACCGCGCACCCGCACCGAGCTGGCCTTGCCCGGTCCACCGGCATTGGTAATGGACACCGACGGCATGGTCCGCAGCGCGTCGGCCAGAGACTGTACGCCCAGGTTTTTCAGGTCCTGCTTGTCCAACACGGCGACCGAGCTACCCAATTGGCGCAGCGGTGTTTCGGTCCGGGAGGCGACCACCACCAGGGTTTCCAACGGTGAGTTGGCCGACGCCGGGTCAAAAGAGGCTTGGGATGATTGGGCCACGGCGAGCGCCGGGACCGAGGCAGCGAAGACCGCTGCACTGAGTACAGATGTTTTAAACACAGTAATCCCCTATGTTTGATCAAAGACAACATGGGGAGGGAGGAAACGCAAAGCGACGCGGCTGCGCGGGGCAGCACGTGAAGGATTGCCGGATGGTAGCCCTCCGCTCCATCATAGAACGCGACAGAGGGCCGGTATCGGGCTTACAGGGCCATGATTCACCCTGATCACCGTTGCGGGGGCAGCGCTGGATTGTCCAGACTTCCCGTTTAACCTGCTCAGCCTCGATAGGAGTCGGGGGCAGCAGGCACCCTGTGTCGAGGCGGCAATGTAGGGGAGCGCCGCGGGAAAGTCAACGACGCACAGGCGGTACCCCCAAGGAGGCAGGCTTGCCACTACTCCGTCAGTCGGGCATAGGCGCGGTAACGATCCCGAATGTGGCGCACATAACTCACCGGCTCATGGCCGCGCACAAAACCAAATCGGGCCTTCTGGTAATAGCGCGGTTGGGTGAGCAACAGCATGGCTTTTTCCACATGGCCAAACCACTGGTCCGGATCCCACCCCTGCTGGTCCGCCAAGCGGCGGGCGTCGCGCACATGTCCCACGCCGGCATTGTAAGCCGCCAGGGAAAACCACATCTGCTCGTCCACCGGTAGCCGCTCCGGGAACCGGTAGCGCAGCCAGTCCATGTATTTGACGCCGGCATGCACACTGACTTCCGGATCATCCAGGGGAGACAGCCCCAACTCATTGCCGGTACGGGGCATGACCTGCATCAGGCCCTTGGCGCCCACCCAGGACACGGCCGCCGGATCAAACCGACTCTCCTGATACATCTGCGCCAGGATCAGGCGCCAGTCAAAGCCATACTGCTCCGCGTAGGACCGGGCCAGTTCATCCCAGGGTGAAAGCGCCCCCGTTTCCGACACATCCACCCGTCCGGCCCGCTGCTCACGGATGCGGGCGTCGTCCTCGAAGTAACGTTTGTACAGAATGTTGTAATGCAGCCCACGGTATTCCTTTTTCCAGAACGCATTCACCGCCGCCAGCAACTCCGGATTCTCCGGGCGCACCGCCCAGCCCTGGTTGGTGGGGTCACCCAGGGGCAACAGACCCTGAATATCATCCCGCCAGGTCAGCTCCGACTGCAGAATATGGCTGTCGGCGATGGTCAGGTCATAGGTGCCATCGGCCACGCGCGCCAGAATATCCTCCGTTTCCATGGTGGAAGAGACCGGCGCGAGGGTCACATCCACCCCCCGCTCCCGGATTGACTCGGCTGTTGACCAATAGCTGCTGGATCGGCGCAGGTGCAGGGTACGGCCCGCCAGTTGTTTGAGCGAGTCAATGGCCGGCTCGTCCGCGCGTCCGACGAGCGTCTCGGTGGCGTAGTGGTAGGGACGGGAAAAGGCCACCCGATCCGCGCGCTCGTCCGTGCGCGTCATGAAGGCGGCAATCATATCCCCACGCCCCTCGTTGAGCATCGGGATCATCGCCTCGTCACTGTCGGCCACGACCATCTGCAGACGCACGCCCAGGCTGTCAGCAAAGCGCTTGGCCAGTTCGTACTCAAAACCGACCAACTCTCCCCGGTACAGATAGTAAGTAGCGCCGTTGTTCCGGGTAATCACCCGCAACACCTTGCGTTCCTTGATGCCCGCCAGATCGTCCGTATGCGCCCGGATATCGGTGCGTGTCAGGCGTTCGCGGGTCAGAAAGCGATTGAGTTCTTCAAGCAACGCGGTATTGGAGGGGCGAATCGCCCAGGCCAGCGGGCGTCGCTCCCCCAGGGTGAGCTGCACCTGTACATCGTCCCGGTAAGTACGGACCACGTCCATGACATTACTGTCCTGCAGCGCAAAATCGTACTCGCCCGCCACCAGGCCATCGAGCACCTCGTCACTGGTCATGGTCGAGGGCAGCGGCACTATTTCGATGTCCGGGTCGATATCCGGCACCTCGGCAAAATAGGTATCGGCCAACTCCCAGAAACTGGTATCGCGCATGACCCCGACCCGCCGGCCACTCAGGTCCGCGACCCCCTCGGGGGCGGGCTCTCCGCTGCGTCCCACCAGAACTTCCCGAGTCTGATCAACCCCCAGGGTAAAACCCACCTGCTCGGCCCGCTCGGGGGTCACCGTGAGGTTGGCCGCCACCATATCGCCCCGACCGGCCAACAGCTGCGCCAACAGGTCTCCGTACTCGGGAACCGAAATCACCACAGGCTCCAGCCCCTGTTCCCGGGCGAACCGCTTGGCCATCTCCCGCTCCACATCCAGCGGATAGCCGGCCCGCGGCAAATACTCATCCGCGGCCCGATGCACCAGAATCCGGAATTGCCCCCGGGATTTCAGCGCGTCGAGATCACCCGTCTCGACATAGCCATCTGGGGTATCGGGCACCTTTTCGCCCGCCGGGGAATTGTCACTCTCGGAGCCGTCCTGACTGCAACCGGCGATGGACAGACACATCAGTGACAAGCCCCACAGAAATGCGCGCATAGTGATCCTCTCAATCCGGTAGTGGGATTATTTGCTACAGTCTACTGTCTGAGCTTTCAGATTGCACAATCAGCACCCTCGGGACCCCCGGTCAGGGGCACAGCGGATAACATCGGAGTGAAAGGATCAAGCATGGATACTCAAGGGCAACGCCGGCGGGCGGCCAGACTCATCTCCCCTCTTATTTTTGGCCTTGGCCTGTTGGCGCTCACCGGCTGCCAGCCCGGCGGGCTGTGCGAAGACCAAACCCTGAGCGAACAGGAAACCGCCGCGCTGCTGCAATCGCTACCGCCACTGCCGGCCGCTTCCGGGCCCGCAAAAACCGATACCACGGCCGATACGCCCGCCCCACCGACCGGACCGACCGCCGAGCCCGCTTTCCCCAGGCCGAACGACCTGACACCGGACGAGAACCCTTCAGCTCCGCATTTGGTGCGCTATGCGCCGGAGGGTGACGTCGAGCGGGCCGCATTGGTCAGCCTCACGTTTTCCGAACCCAT
>NZ_DGMV01000070.1:1682-3179 GCF_002388575.1 Marinimicrobium sp. UBA4509 | reverse complement strand
GCGGTAGTGGCTTTTTTCGAGTCTAGCTTAGGTATGCGTCGAAGCTAACGCTAACCTGCACCTGGAAAAAAGAGTCTGAAAGGCCAGACGCAATTTGGTTCGGCCCGGATGCTGCGTCAAAAATAACTCCGCTGACAGTTTTTCTATCGAATAGATCCTTGACCCTTTCGGCGATCGTAAAAGCGCTCGCTGCGCCGATTCCAACGTCACCAAAAATATCGACGACCACAACACCCGATTGCCTGTTTGTTCCGGTTGCCGGAGCCTGCAAGGTGTAATACGCGTTGTCGCCGAAATTCACCTGCACACTGAGCCAGGGCGCGTCCGTAGGCGGCGTGAATGCCGTGTTGGCGTAGGCAACTTGATAAGCCGGAGAGCTAGCCATCTCCGTAGCAAGACGGCCCTCGATGACCGCTCGAACGTCGTTGTAAGTGCTGGTCATGGGTCTACAGCGTTTGCCTTAATCCAATTTGCGATGTCCTTCGCGACTTGCAAATGGTAGTTCTTAGTGATTTGGTTATCTCGCGAACGCCATTTGTTGTTCCAGGAACGCGGCATGTTCTTTCCTGCAATCACAGGCTCGGCGTACTCGAGATTGTTGTACACGATATAGGTCTCGCCAATTTTTTCGTTTTGATAATTAGTTCGATCCGGCGCAGGTGTCGCGTTCTTGTCGTATTCACCGGCCGGGGCACCGATGCCGTTAGCTGTGTTCTCGGAAATTTGCCAACTGTTTTTTAAGCGTCCCGTATCCGTTGGGCTGCCTATTTTGAGTCGCCTGTCGGTTTCCAAAACAGCACCGCGCAAAAGCTCGTTGAATTTCTCCTCGGCGTAATCATCGATTTGGTCGAAGCGGATGCGACGAGCCATGCCTATGCCCTCAGGATCAGCTCATAGGTAATCGCGGTGCCTTCCTGCTCTAGCGTATTAACTGTAATAATTTGAAACTCTACAGAATCGATAACAACTCGATCTTTGGGGGCAGGCACCGTTGCCAAATCCGTAGCAGCAACGGTAAGGCGCTTATCAGTCTTCTTAATTAGCTCGTCAACCTCTGTGGAGCTGACGCCTTCTACGACGCCTTTAATCGCAGTGTCAGTCGTCGTCTCGGTAGTTGTTCCGGTAGTTGTGTTGTAAGAGCCCGCAGAGACATACCGGATCGTTACGTCGCCACCAAACTTGTTGATGACCTTGCCTGCAACACTCTCTAGCGACTTTGCTAGCGACATCAGATCTTATATGCGATAGCTGCGCCGCTAGTCAGCGTAATGCTTGTGAACACGCCATAGATCTTTGTACGAGCAACAAAGGTCTCGCCCGCAAGACTGTTGCCCGTGTAGTCCTGAGCAGTAATCGCACTAATCACCGTATCTTCCTTGAAGTAGATGCAGTTGAAACGGCCGGTGTGCTCAGCGGTATCGGAGATGAACTCTGCACCAACGCTGTAGTTCATGCCCATGATCAGCTCCGTTTGATAGCAATGTTGCCTGGTCCGCT
>NZ_DGMV01000070.1:912-1461 GCF_002388575.1 Marinimicrobium sp. UBA4509 | reverse complement strand
CCGATCTTGACGTTCTTAAAATCTTCGAGACCTCCGAGGCTTATGCCCTCGACATTGTTCTTCAAGTAAACAGCGAGCTCAACCTGCGCGCGTTTGATTTGGTCCGGAATCTCTGTATCGGTGAAGTAATCTTCAGAAATGCGGAATGGAAAGCCTGTTGCGTACGTGTTGACGTAGGTGTCAGGCTTACGCACGCCTGTTCGAGGCCACTGCAATGCCTGTGTATCTGTTGCCCGCGCTCCTATAAATCGCTCGCGATCTAAACGCTGAGCAGCAGCAGTCAAAGCACGATTACGAGTGTCGTCGCTGCCGGTGCTCCACGCAGTTACATCGGCGCTACTGATCATTGCCTCGACGTAGGCGTCAGCCTGCGCCAGAGTCATGTAGCTGTTGGCGCTTGCGCCGCCCGCTGTTGCGTCGATTGTTACTGCCATCGGGCTTCACGGTAGAAGTCTTGTCGGTCGGCTTTTCGGGAACGGAGGCCACCGCTAGTGCAGCAGCCTCGCGTGCCTTCATCCGCCTAAAGGCGAACAGACCCATCAGGAGCTA
>NZ_DGMV01000070.1:0-790 GCF_002388575.1 Marinimicrobium sp. UBA4509 | reverse complement strand
CCATCAGGAGCTAGCGCCCTTCAAGGCCACGAAGTTGAGGACGATTGCCTCAGACAAAGAACCAGCGGAAACGTTAGCGACAGTGATCTTGAAAGACCCTGCGGCCAAGCTGTTCGCTTGCACCAGGTAGGAACCAGCAGTTCCGCCTGAAGCGTGGTTCACAACCACCACATCAGTGGCGGAAACTTCGCTGTTGGTCACGGTGAAAGACACCTCAGCGGCAGCAGCCAGTGCAGCGTCATTCAGGGTGATAACACCGGATGCCGCATTGGCAATCACGGTGGTGCTTTTGTTAGTCGCCTGGGTGACAGACGTACCAACGGTCGGGCCTACAAGTTTGCCCGCTGTTGCCTCAAAAAGTGATGCCATGGTTAGTTACCTCCTCAGTCAAGGTTGCTGGTATTGGTAACCCGCACGATTCCAATGTTCTTGGTTTCGTACACCTTTGACCAGTTGCCAACGGTTTCCAGATCAGAACGCTCTGGGTTGGAAACTGAGGTTGACCACTTAGCGCCAATCGGGTGGTAGACGTAGTGCAGGTCGATTGCCATGGCATCCGATTTTGCAAGGATGTCACGGTCGGTTTCTGTCCGCAGACCCATCTGCTCGCCAGAGCCAATAGCGCCCTGGGTAAACAGATAGCTTGCATACTCCGTAGAAGAACCAGACCCAGCGGTCTGCACATCTTCGGAGACAATGACACGCAGGCCCATAAAGGTCGGGACTTGCACGCTGCCAAAAGCAGGTGCGGTCGAACCTTGCGATGCGGCGGTGTCAGGAGCACCGGTGT
>NZ_DGMV01000056.1:62462-62782 GCF_002388575.1 Marinimicrobium sp. UBA4509 | reverse complement strand
TCTTCGCGGCGGGTGCCGGAGCGACGTACGTTGATTGCCGGGTAAATACGCTTCTCGGCGATTTTCCGATCAAGGTGCAGTTCCAGGTTGCCGGTGCCTTTGAATTCCTCGTAAATCACTTCGTCCATCTTCGAGCCGGTGTCGACCAGCGCGGTGGCGATGATGGTCAGGCTGCCGCCCTCTTCAATATTCCGGGCCGCACCGAAGAAACGCTTGGGGCGCTCCAGGGCGTGGGCGTCCACACCACCGGTCAGCACTTTACCGGAGGAGGGGATCACGGTGTTGTAAGCGCGGGCGAGACGGGTGATGGAGTCGAGCAG